>CAKSHG010000091.1 GCA_934456315.1 uncultured Oscillospiraceae bacterium
CACTACGAGGACCTGAAGCTGCTGTACGACATGTACCAGGAGAAGCAGCTCAAGAACATGGCGTGCATAGTTGACACCAACCATTCCAACAGCGGCAAGAAGTACCTCGAGCAGATACGCATCGCGAACGAGATACTCCACTCCATGCGCCACTCCCCGGAGATTCGCAGCATGGTAAAGGGTCTGATGATAGAGAGCTACATCGAGGACGGCGCGCAGAAGGTCGGCGACGGCGTTTACGGCAAGTCCATCACTGACCCCTGCCTCGGCTGGGAAAAGAGCGAGAAGCTCGTTCTCGATATAGCAGACCAACTTTAATGATAATTCGGAATTCCAGTGCCGCTGTCGCGGCGGTTATCCGATCGTATCAAATTTAAATAACGTCCTGCGAAGCAGGACACCATAATTCCGAATTCCGAATTAAGAATTCCGAATTAATTTTAAAGCGTTGATGGGAATCGAGTAGTCCCGGAAGTCCCTTTCAGAGAGCCGCTGTGTGGTGCGAAGCGGCAGGGGCTCTGTGCGGCGAATTACCTCCCGGAGCGGCGGAGCGAAGCGCGCGAGCGTGCGTAGTTCCGCACGGGTAAGCCCGTTACAGCTGCCACGAGGCGGGAGCATTCCCGCGAACAGAGGTGGTACCGCGTTCATTCGCCCTCTTTGAGTTACGGCTCGGGAGGGCGTTCGTATTTCCCGGGTTTTTCCGGGGAGAATACACCACGGAGGTGACAGCATGAAATTCACATATTGCCCGGACTGCGGCGGAAAGCTGACGGCAAAGCCCATCGGCGACGAGGGCGAGGTCCCGTTCTGCGAAAGCTGCGGACGTCCGTGGTTCAGCGTTTCCTATCCCTGCGTGATATGCCTGCTGACCGATGGAGCGGGGAAGTACGCGCTTATCCGCCAGACCTACGCTACGAGGAACTACGTCTGCGTCGCGGGGTTCATCAAGGAGCGCGAAACCGCCGAGCAGACCGCAGTCCGCGAGATACGCGAGGAAACCGGGCTGGAGGTCCGGAGCCTCCGGTTCGTCAGCAGCTACTACTACCCGAAGCACGACAACCTCATGCTCGGCTACCTCTGCACGGTGAAACCGGGGGAGTTCCGGCTTTCCGGCGAGGTGGAAACGGCCGGGTGGTTCAGCCTGGAGGAAGCCCGGGAGCTGCTTAGCCGCAGCACGGTTGGTAAGGATCTTCTGAGGGATTCGCTCGCATTGTGAATATGATATGATATGAAAAAGGCGGTTTTGATTATTGCTCTGGCTGCAGTGGCGCTTGCGCCGGGATGTTCCGGGAATGGCTCCTCTGTTCAGCAGTTTTCCTGCGATGAGGTTTCATTCAGCATTGATATTCCGGATTTCGTTAGTTACAAGGCACAAAACACGGAACTCAGCCAATCCAGTTTTCTTATTTATGACAAGACTGTCAGCCTTGCGGTGAGCGGCGATGGCGGCAAGCCCGTGACTATGAGCGTACAATACAACGAAAACAGCAGCGGAAACACTATGCTTGAAGGCGGTCGATTACTGGCTGAGGCATCGCCGGACACTTTGTCAATCGACGAGCTTGAGATCGACGGGGTCGATTCGTATATTTTTTATTACAGCAGACAGGGGTCAGTCCACAGCTATTACATGCTTGATGATAAATCTTGGGTCGTGGTTTCGTACATACTGGACGGAGGCGAGTTAGGAAAATATCAGGACGCGCTTGTGGATTCACTGAAGAGCTTTAAGCTAACAGATAATGCCGGATAATGACCGACGCCGAAAGGGGTGGTATCAATGGAAATTAAAAGAGTTTCCATCGCTTATGGGAGATTTCCCGGATAATGCACTGTTGAAAGTTGAAAATTTAAATTAACATACAAGGAGAAAAAACAATGACACTTTACGACGAACTGGTAGCGCGCGGACTCATCGCGCAGGTGACAAACGAGGAAGAAATCAAGAAGATGATTAACGAAGGCAAGGCGACCTTCTACATCGGCTTCGACCCGACAGCGGATTCGCTCCACGTCGGACACTTCATGGCTCTGTGCCTTATGAAGAGATTGCAGATGGCTGGCAACAAGCCCATCGCGCTCCTCGGCGGCGGCACCGGAATGATAGGCGACCCCTCCGGCAAGTCCGACATGAGAAAGATGCTCACACCGGAAACTATCCAGCACAACATCGACTGCTTCAAGAAGCAGATGAGCCGCTTCATCGACTTCTCCGACGGCAAGGCTATCATGGTCAACAACGCCGACTGGCTGATGAACCTCAACTACATCGACGTTCTGCGCGAGGTAGGCGCGTGCTTCAGCGTCAACAAGATGCTGTCCTTCGAGTGCTACAAGCAGCGCTGGGAGCGCGGTCTGACGTTCCTGGAGTTCAACTACATGATAATGCAGAGCTACGACTTCTACATGCTGTACCAGAAGTACGGCTGCAACATGCAGTTCGGCGGCGACGACCAGTGGGCTAACATGCTTGGCGGCACCGAGCTTATCCGCAAGAAGCTCGGTAAGGACGCTCACGCGATGACCATCACGCTGCTGCTCAACTCCGAGGGCAAGAAGATGGGCAAGACCGAAAAGGGCGCCGTATGGCTCGACCCCGAAAAGACCTCCCCGTTCGAGTTCTTCCAGTACTGGAGAAACGTCGGCGACGCAGACGTCATGAAGTGCATACGCATGCTGACGTTCCTGCCGATAGAGGAGATAGAGGCTATGTCCAGCTGGGAGGGCAGCCAGCTCAACAAGGCTAAGGAGATACTCGCGTATGAGCTGACAAAGCTCGTCCACGGCGAGGAGGAAGCCAACAAGGCTCTGGACGCCGCAAAGGCGCTGTTCGGCGGCAAGGGCAACACCGAGAACATGCCCACCACCGAGCTTGAGCTTCCCGAGGGCAAGATAGGCATTCTCGACCTGATGGTAGCTACCAAGCTGGTAAACTCCAAGCGCGAGGCAAGGACCCTCATCGCTGGTAAGGGCGTTGCAGTCAACGACGTCATCGTCGAGGACCCGAACGCAGAGATAACTATCGACGGCGAGGTAATTATCCGCAAGGGCAAGAAGGTTTACCACAAGGTTGTAAGGAAGTAATTCTGACATCCACTTTGTGAAAAAACAGGAACTGACTGATTCAGTTCCTGTTTTTCTTTATGCAAGCGCGTTGAATTCCGCGCTCATGATGTATTTCCCGCCGGGATCGCTCGGGTTCAGCAGACCGTACGCTTCGTTGCCGTCTATAGTGAAGCTCTTGGTCAGGCGGTATCTGCCGCCGACCGGTTCGTATATCGAAAGGTCTTCGTAATAATCCTTTGCGAGGATTATCAGGTCAGCCTGACTTGTAAACGCATAATTTGTCGACTGGTCGTCGTATTCGGCGGGAATCCATTCGCCGGAGTTGTCCTGGCGCAGCACTTCGATCTCTGAGCCGCCGATCAGCATGTCTGTCTTGTTGTTATTGTTGTGTATAGTCATTGCGATGAGAATATCTCCGCTGATACTTATTGGTTCCGGGTATATGACGGTAAGGAAAGCCGACATGTCGTTATAGCTGACTGTTTTTTCGCCCTCTGTCCATGTAACTCCGTTGTCGGAACTGGTGTACACGGTCTTGTCCGGAAAAGTCACTGTCAGCACAAGGTCAGCGGAGTATTCCGGCTCGCTGGCTTCCGCCGTGACAGACTGTCCTGCTGCTGACGTGGACGCAGGTGACGACTGACAGCCGGAAACCATCATAAGCGCAAGAATGCCGGAAAGCATAATTGCAGAGCGTATTTTCATGGAAATCCCTCCTTTTTAGGTATATTATAGCATTGAACCTAACGCGTGTCAATGGCAAATAACAACAAAAAACAGGTTACGAAATCGTACGATCAACAAAGTGCAGCCGCATAAAATGTAATTCTTGTGAAAACTCTTACTGCGCGAAAAAAGGGCTTGAATTATGTATGAATATGTGATAAAATAATATAAGATATGTCTAGTTGCGACCCGCTTGCCCGGGTCCGGATATATCCGACTATGTGTATTCGATAAGGAGCTTATTTGATATGAAAGACAACAGCAGACTGGGGCTGTGGGTGCTTATCCCTGCATGGGTACTGGCATTCGCGGCAAGAATGGCGCAGATCTGCGCGGGAACCGACATGACCTCCGGTTTCCTGAAGTACGACAACAGTTTCTTCATGAACGCCTGCTACTGGGGCGCCGTGCTGCTCTCCCTCGCGGGAGCGGTCGCTGCCGCAGTCTGTGACCGGAAAAAGGGCAGCGCGTTCTATCAGACCCCGGTGGAGCGCTTCACCGACGGCAGAGCCGCTGCGATAGGCTTCGGACTGCTCCTACCCGCGATGGGAGCGCTTTACGAGGGCTACAGCGAGGCGGTCATTCCCGAGGGCAGCAACATCTCGCCCTCCCCGTTCATGATGTTCGTGAATTTTCTGTTCGGAGCAGTCATGCTGGTGACCGCGTTCGTTATCCTGTATAAGAAGGAATTCAAGCCCGCGCTGGGATTCGCCATGACCGGCGGCGCCGTTTACTACACACTGCGCGGCATCGGCGTTTTCCTCGAGAGAATGGCAGTCACCACCCGCCCCGAGTACCTCATAAACTGCATGACCGACATCGCTGCCGCTATATTCTTCATGCAGATGGCAAAGCTGCTTTCCGGCAACGAGGGAAAGTGCACCCGCGAGGCTCTGACCGTGACCGGCGCCGTTTCCGTTTCGCTCATACTCGGGAATGCACTGGCGGTCATCGCGGCTTCGCTGATGGGTCCCGCAGAGGTCGCCGCGCGTATCGTCACCTCCAGCTCCGCAGCAGAAATGCTGTTCCAGCTCAACTACGGCAGCGAGGCTTACTACATGAGCTGGGCACCCGCATCTGAAATCGCGGCGGGGATTTTCGCCGCAGTAGCACTCATCGCGCTGTACATGAAGCCATCCGACAAGCCCGCAGAGCAGGCTGAAACCGTTGAGAGCGAGAGCTTCGCGGAAACCCCGGCTGCCGTACTCCCCGCGGAGGAAAGCCAGCCAGAGCAGGCTTCCGCACCTGACCACCTTGACGACGAGTACTGATACACAATAACGAGAGGGAACCGTGTTCAAAATAAGAAAAGCGGCGGCAGCGCTCGGCACGGCTGCGGCGCTGACGCTCACGGGCTGCCAGGCTTCGATAGAGAACCTGCTGACCGCGCCAAAGCTCACGCAGGAGCAGAGCGAGATATACCAGGCGCTGATAAACAGCACCGGCACGTCCATTAAGCTGAAATACCCCCGGGGCGGAGAGTTCCGCTCGGCGTTCGTACTGCAGGATATCGACTCCGACGGCGTCGACGAGGCGCTGGTGTTCTACCAGTCCCAGTCGGTGCAGTCCGGCGAGAGCGCGCTGCGCCTGAAGGCGCTGGATAATTTCGACGGCTCCTGGGAGGCGGTGTACGACCTCGCCTGCGTCGGCAGCGAGGTGGATTCCATCAGCTTCGCGAGCCTCGGCAACGACAATACGGTCGAGATACTGGTGTGCTATTCCATGCTGAATCAGACGGAAAAGACCCTTAGCGTGCTGAACTACGGCAGCGGGATAATCTCCGAGCTGTACAGCGGCTCCTACTCCTGCATGGAGGTCGTGGACCTCAACGAGGACGGTCAGCAGGAGCTCATCTCCGTCGTCCCGGATAAGGCTACGCAGACCGCTATGGCGGTGATGTTCACAAAGCAGGACGGCACATTCCGGAAATTGAGCGAGGTGCCGCTAAGCGGTATCGCCGCGGAGTACGTCAGCGTTTCAAAGGGGACGCTTTCCGGCGGGACGGCGGCGCTGTTCCTGGATTACAGCAAGGGCGCGGGACAGTACAGCACGGACGTGCTCTACTGCCGCAACGGCGCCGTGTACGCCCCGATGAACGTCCTCGCCAACGCGGACGGCTCCCAGGGGAACATCATTTCCCGCTTCACCAACGACTACATGACGGATATCCGCAGTCTCGACATCGACGGCGACGGCGCGCTGGAGATACCCTCCATGACGGCGCTCCCGGGCTACGAAACGCTGATGAAGTCGGAGCAGCTCTGCGCCGTGGAATGGTACACGGTGGAGAATAACCGATACTCCCGCAAGTACTACAGCTATTACAGCAGCAAGTACAATTTCGTGCTGCTGTTCCCGAGCCGATGGCAGGGCGTGGTCACTGCGGTGCTCAACTCCCAGGATAACGAGATAATCTTCATATCCTACGACCAGGAAAAGCAGCTCACGGTGGACAGATCCACAGAACTCATGAGGATACGCACCATCGACAAGGACGACACCGAGGCGCTGGTCAACTCCAAGGACTTCCGCCTGATAGGCGAGAGCGACGAAAGCATAATCTGCATAAAGGAAACCACGGGCTACCTCACCGGAAAGCTCGCGCTGACCGAGAGCGAGCTGCAAAACAGCCTGATAGTACTCTGACCTTGACGGAGAAAGGGAAAGCATGAAAAGAATACTGGTTTGCGAGGACGAGGACGCTATCCGCGACTTCGTCGTGATAAATCTTGTAAGGTCCGGCTACGACGTGGTGGACGTTTCCTGCGGCGAGGACGCGGTGAAGGTCTACAACGAGCAGAACGGCAATTTCGACGTTGCGCTGCTGGACATCATGATGCCCGGCATGGACGGGTTCGCGCTGTGCCGCTGGATACGCGAGCAGAGCAGCGAGATAGGCATAATCATGCTCTCCGCCAAGAGCCAGGAGATGGACAAGGTCAACTGCCTGATGATAGGCGCGGACGACTACGTCACGAAGCCGTTCTCGCCGTCCGAGCTTGTGGCTCGGGTGGACGCCATCTACCGCCGCGTGAACATCACCCAGGCAAGGCAGGACACGGTCAGGAACATCACCTCCGGACCGTTCACGCTGGATTACCAGAGCCGCACCGTCCAGAAAAACGGCGAGCCGATAGAGCTGACCCAGGTGGAGTACCACATAATGGAATACCTCCTGAAGAACCGCGGCACGGCGCTGGACCGCAAGACTATCCTCCACCACATCTGGGGCGAGGCGTACTACGGCGACGACAAGGTCGTGGACGTCAATATCCGCAGGCTGCGCATGAAGATAGAGGACGACCCCTCCGAACCGCAGTACATACAGACCATCTGGGGCTTTGGCTACAAATGGAACGGGTGACGGGCAGGAAGGTCCGCGCAGGGCTGCGCGGCTCCATCGCAAGGCGGTGGATGTTCAATACCCTCGGCGTTGTGGGTATCCTGCTGGTCATCGCGAACGTGTGTATCTACTATTTCACGCGGCAGTACTACTACGGCTCGGCGGAAACCTACCTCGTTTCCGAGGCAAACGCCACGGCGAACGTCCTGGCGCGGCTCTACGAGGACATGGCAGTGAACTACTCCACCGAGGTGCGGGAGCTTATCGAGGGCTTCGACAAGAAAGAGCAGATGGAAATGATGTCCATCAACAAGAACGGCGAGGTCACGCTAAGCAGCAGCGGTTTCTCCCCGGACGAGAGCTACAACATGCCGGACTACGAAGCCGCGCTGAAGTCCGAGGACGGCGTGGGCGTGTTCCACGGCTACGAAACCGGCGAGAACATCATCGCCGTGACGGTCATGATAGCCCAGCCCAGCAGCAGTTACAACGCGCTGCGGTACGTTTCCTCCATGAAGCTCATAGATAATCAGCTTTCCGGGATAATGCTGGCGGCGCTGCTGATAAGCGCGGGGGTCATTCTGGTGGTAATATTCAGCGGAATGTACTTCGTGAAGTCGATATGCGTGCCGCTCATGCAGATAAGCGTCACCGCGAAGAAGCTCGCCAAGGGCGACTTCTCCGAGCGTATCGCGATTCGCAACAACGACGAGATAGGCGAGCTTTCCCGGGTGTTCAACGACATGGCGGACGAGCTGGAGAATTCCGAGGCGATAAAGAACGACTTCATCTCCTCCGTGTCCCACGAGCTGCGGACTCCGCTCACCGCGATAAAGGGCTGGAGCGAAACCCTGGAGGCGGGCTACGACGAGGAAACCTACCGCAAGGGCATGAAGGTGATAACCCACGAAACCGGGCGGCTCGAGGGCATGGTGGAGGAGCTGCTGGACTTCTCGAGGATACAGAACGGCAGGTTCACACTGCAGATGGCGAACACTGACATCATAGCCGAGCTTGACGACGCGCTGCTCATCTACACCGACAAGGCGCGCAAGGAAAACAAGACGATACACTA
>CAKSHG010000092.1 GCA_934456315.1 uncultured Oscillospiraceae bacterium
CTCATAATGATATACCGCGGACGGTTCAGCGTTGCGCACAGCCTTGCCGCGCTGATTTCCGCAGCCGGGATATTCGCGCTGACGGAGCTTATCACCGTCCCGGTAGTGGTCGGCGACGGCACTACCGATAAGGGCGTCGTGAGCGCGATGATACTCGGGCTGGCTCCGCTCAAGCTCGGCGAGGGTCTGAAGGACAAGATAACACAGACCACGTTCATCAAGATGATCGCGGTAGTCATGGCTCTGCTTCTTGCGGTTCTGATAATACGGCTGATAATGGTCAGAAAGCAGCGCGGAATGTTCAACTGGGTCGCTATCCCGCTGGGCGCCCTGCTGATGTACACGAGCCTTTACGGCTTCGACGGCTACACCGTAGTACAGGGCAGAAACGCGGAGTACGGCGCGCAGTACGTTTCCGAAGCGCTCGATATGATAGACGGCAGCGGATTCGACGATATCCTGGCATTCTCGCTGAAATCCGAGCGGTACGTCAAGGCGCAGTTCCTGTTCCCGGACCTTAACGTGCGGCTCGCGTCATCGCTGAAAAAGCTCAACAGCCAGGAAACGCGTCCTGATTTCATCATCGCTGACCGCGAGGATAACCTCCAGCTCTGGTCTGGCGACCTGTGGCTGGTCGGCGATATCAACAACAATATCCACCTCTACGCCTGCACCTCCGCAGCGCGGGAATGGTGCGAAAACGCAGGTCTGGAGCTGAACGCTCCCGCGTCGTTCCAGTACACCGGCGGAAATATCCCCGCGACAAGCTCCGTCACCCGCGACGGCGACAAGGCGGTGCTCCCGGAGGGCTCTGCGGTCTACTCCAACTACTTCGCGCTCTACACCGCCGGGGACTTCACCTACACGATACGCGGGACCGGGCTGGAGCAGCTTTCGATAGGGCTGACCTCCGACAAGAAGGCTAACGATATCCCTTACGAGGTGGCATCCTCCAGCAACGAGGAGCTTGTACTGAAGTTCAGCGCGGGAGCCGCCAAGACGGAGAACGTACAGCTCAAGCTTACCAACCGCAGCGGCGCTCCGCTGACTATCTCCACCGTCACGCTGACGAGGGATTCCGTGGTTCCGGCAGTTATCCTGCCGGCGACCACTGCTGCCTGAACGGAGGCGTTCATGCCGGTCATCAAGAAAGCGAAGCCCATGCAGCCTGCGCGCACGCTCTGCCTGGGATTCCTCATAATAATCATCGCGGGGACGCTGCTGCTGTGGCTGCCGTTCTCCTCGAAAAGCGGAAGCACGTCGTTTTTCGACTGCCTGTTTACCGCTACCTCGGCGACATGCGTTACCGGGCTGATAGTCGCGGATACCTACTCCAACTGGACGATATTCGGGCAGGCGGTCATTGCCCTGCTTATCCAGGTCGGCGGGCTTGGATTCGTGACGATAATCACGTTCTTCAACGTAGCCGCCGGAAAAAAACTCGGGTTCCGCACCCTCGCTAACGTTGCCGATGGTCTGACCGAGAACACGTTCCAGGGCGGACGGCGCATTTTTATCAGCATAATCAAGTATTCCCTGATTTTCGAGGGAGCCGGCGCGGTGCTGCTGTGCCTGCGGTTCGTTCCGCAGTACGGCGGATACGGCGTGTGGATGGGCGTTTTTACGAGCATAACTGCATTCTGCAACGCCGGATTTGATCTGTGCGGCATATCCTCGCCGTTCGTGAGCCTTACCGGATACAAGTCGGACCCGCTGGTGCTGGTCACCGTGGCTCTGCTGATAACCGTGGGCGGACTGGGATTCATCGTCTGGGAGAACTTCCTGAATATCCGCAGGGTGCGTAAGCTAAGCCTGCACACGAAAGCCGTGCTCATCACCTCTGCCGCGCTTACCGTCGGCGGAACGCTGTTCTACCTCCTCGCGGAATGGAACGGCGCTTTCGAGCAGATGAACTTCGGCGAAAAGCTGCTGAATGCGTTCTTCTCGAGCGTCACGGCGCGCACCGCCGGATACAACTCCGTTCCCATCGAGGACCTGTCGGATTTCTCGCAGCTCGGGACCTGCATACTCATGTTCATCGGAGCGTCGCCTGCCTCCACCGGAGGCGGTATCAAGACCACAACTCTGCTGGTGCTGATAATGACCGTGGCTTCCTACATGCAGAGCAAGAACGACGTTGAAATAATGAAGCACAAGATAGACAAGCTGGCGGTCTACCGCACTCTGACTGTCACGCTGCTGTCGCTGACGGCGGTCATACTCTGCTTTTCGGTGCTGTATTTCACCCTGCCGGAGGACGTCCGGGGAGTGCAGTGCCTGTTTGAGGCGGTTTCCGCATTCTCTACGGCGGGGCTGTCTGCGGGAATAACCGCCATGTCCGGAGCCGCCGGGCGCATTCTGCTGATAATCACGATGTTCATCGGACGCGTGGGACCGGTTTCGCTGGTGCTTTCGATGATGATGAACTCCACAAAGCGCAAGAACATCGTCTACCCCGACGGGCAGATAATCGTCGGATAAATCCAATCTATTTTCGAAAGGAAAAACACTATGCAAACAGAGACCTTCGCCCTGGGACCGCTCACGATGTACGTTTCCGAGGACCACCGTTTCGGTACGGACGCATTCCTGCTGGCGTTCTACGCCAACGTAAAGCCGGACAGCGTGGTCTGCGACCTGTGCACCGGCTGCGGCATAATCCCGCTGATATTATGCAAGAACGTCAAGCCTCATCTCATCTACGCTGTGGATATCCAGGAGGAGGCTATCGAACTGCTGAAAATGTCCGTCGAGAAGAACCATCTCGAAAACACGCTCCAGCCCGTCCTAGCGGACCTGCGTGAGCTTGACCAGAGCCAGATAGGCTTTGAAACGATTGATATCGTCACCGCAAATCCGCCCTACATGACAAGCGGTTCGGGCTTCGAAAAGCTCGCAAGACCCCAGGCAGTTGCGCGCCACGAGCTGATGTGCAACATCGACGACGTCTGCCGCGCCGCCGGAAAGCTGCTGAAATACGGCGGGCTGCTCAAGATGTGTCACCGTCCTGAGCGCCTTTCGGACGTGCTGAATTCCATGCGCGCGAACAAGATAGAGCCAAAGAGCATCACATTCGTGTTCAACAGCATACTTGACAAGCCCTGGCTGTTCCTCGTGACCGGAAAGAAGGGCGCGAAGTCCGGCATGATAGTTGAAAAGCCGATGATACTGCGCAATGACGACAAGTCCTACACGGAGGAGTACACAAGACTTTATGACTGAATCAGGTAAACTCTACGTCGTGGGAACGCCCATCGGCAACCTCTCGGATTTTTCCCCGCGCGGGATAGAAACGCTGGAAAGCGTGGACTACATCGCTGCGGAGGACACCCGGGTCACGCTTAGGCTGCTGACCCACTTCGGCATAAAGAAGCCGCTTCTTAGCTACTACAAGCCGCATGAAGCAGAAAAGAGCGCCAGGATACTGGAGCTGCTGCACGCCGGGAGCAGCGTCGCGCTGGTCAGCGATGCGGGAATGCCCTGCATTTCCGACCCGGGAGTGTATCTTGTTCAGCGCTGCTATGAGCAGGGTATCCCGGTGGAATCCGTGCCGTGCTGTAATGCCGCAATAGCCGCTGTAGCGATATCCGGAATCGACACAACAAGGTTCGCGTTTGAGGGATTCCTCCCGGTGGACAAAAAGGAGCGCCGCCAGCGGCTTGCCGATACGGCAAAACTCCCGCACACGCTGATATACTACGAGGCTCCGCACAAGCTGCGGCAGACCCTCGCCGACCTCGCGGAAGCCCTCGGGGAAACCCGGAGCGCCGCGCTCTGCCGCGAACTGACAAAGCTGCACGAAGAAGTGATACGAGGGACTCTCGCGGAGCTGATACAGCTTTACCATCAGACCGACCCCCGGGGCGAATATGTTATCGTCATTGAGGGAGCCGCCCCGGAATCCCCGGAGGAAATGTCCATCGAGCAGGCGGCAGAGCTTGCTCGCAGCTACGCCGACGGAGGAATGAAGCTTTCCGAGGCGTGCAAGACCGCCGCGCAGGCGGCGGGTGTTTCCCGCAAGGAACTGTACAAATTACTTTCAGGCGAATAACGACATTTTATTACAGAAAGGAATGCAATTTTATGAAAACAATCCACGAAAGAGTTCAGAAGAACATCGGACCGACTGCAAAGGTAGTTATCCCGATAATCGGCGCCGTTATCGTTGTTGCGGGCGCAGTGGCGTACATCTGCATGAAGCTTGCTGACGAGATGCGCTACCACGAGAAGTGGAAGGACTACGACGAATGCGGCTGGCACTAAGCTGTAACAGCAGCGACATCGAAGAATTTCTGGGGCAGTACTCTCACTTCGGCGCGCCGGTGAAGGACCTGTCCCGGTTCGCCGCGCTCTGCGATATGCTCGGAAACCCGCAGGACAAGCTGCGGTATATCCACATCGTCGGAACTAACGGCAAAGGCTCCGTTGCGGAGTTCTGCGCTTCCTCCCTGGCTGCGGCGGGATTCACCGCCGGAAAATTCACCTCGCCCTACGTCCGCAGCGTATGCGAACGTATCTCGGTGGGCTATCCGGACGGGCTGTACGAGATATCCTGCGCTGATTTCGCGCGTCACCTCAACAAGGCGGCGGACGCTGCAGAGAAGTGCGGCGACCTGGGATTCTCGCAGTTCGAGATAATGAACGCGGCAGCGTTCCTCTACTTCGCAGAAAAGCAGGTGGACTGGGTCGTGCTTGAGGCTGGGATAGGCGGCACTCTGGATTCCACGAACGTCATAAAGCAGCCGGAATGCGCAGTGTTCACCTCGATAGGGCTTGACCACACGAAGATACTCGGCGGCACAGTGGAGGAGATAGCCCGCTCAAAATGCGGAATAATCAAGGGCGGGAACGCCGCTGCGGCTCTGGATATCCCGGAGCCTGCTATGGACGTCCTGCGGGAGCGCTGCGCCCTGACCGGCGCAAGGCTCGTCACCCCTGACCGCTCCGCGCTTGAGCTGCTGGAGCAGTCCGGTCTGCGCGGGAGCCGCTTCCGCTACAGGGGGCAGGAGTACCGTCTGCACCTCGGCGGCGCGTATCAGGTCACGAATGCGCTGACTGCGATAGAAGCCCTGACCTGCTGCGGTATCGCCCCGGAGCATATCGCAATGGGTATCGAGCGAGCGCGTATCCCGGCAAGAATGGAGCTTTTCCCCGGGGATATCCTGCTGGACGGCGGGCATAATCCCCAGGCGGCTAAGGCAGTCCGCTCTGCGCTGGAAACCTCCGGCTTTGAGCGCTGCACCGCATTCATCGGCATGATGAACACCAAGGACTACCGCGCGTTCCTCGCCGAGATACTGCCATGCTTCGACCGGGTGTACTTCTGCGATGGATTCTCCGGCGGAGAGGTACCGGCGGAGGAGCTGCGCAGCGCCTCCGGACTGGACGGCGCAGAGGTTTTCCACTCCCCGTCGGACGCGCTGAAATTTGCCCGCAGCGACCACGAGAGCGGTCTGATGTATTTCGGCGGGAGCTTTTACTTCGCGGCGGAGATACGCAAGCTGATGGTATGAGCTGATAACTTGGGGAGCCGGAGTGTTGTCATAGGTCACTCCTGCTCCTCTCTTTTTTTCACTCTGCTATTGACTTTTGGCGAAAAAGATGTATAATAAATATGTATGCGTATTCCTTATGGAGTAACAGAAATTTTGCAAAACAAAGAGGACAAACATTATGAAATGGACCGGACTTAACGATCTCCGCGAGAGCTACCTTAGTTTCTTCGAGAGCAAGGGACATCTGCGCCTGAACAGCTTTCCGCTGGTTCCCCAGGGCGATAACTCTATCCTGCTCATCAATGCGGGCATGACCCCGCTGAAAAAGTACTTCCAGGGCATTGAGGAGCCGCCGCGCCACCGCGTGACCACCTGCCAGAAGTGCATTCGTACACCTGATATCGAGAATGTCGGAAAGACTGCCCGCCATGGCACCTACTTCGAAATGCTCGGCAACTTCTCCTTCGGCGACTACTTCAAGCACGAAGCTATCGCCTGGGCATGGGAGTACCTCACAAAGGTGCTCGAGATCCCGCCGGAGCGCCTGTGGGTCACCATTTATGAGCAGGACGATGAGGCCGGCGACATCTGGGCTAACGAGGTCGGCGTTCCCCGCGAGCGTATCATCAAGCTCGGCAAGGCTGACAACTTCTGGGAGCACGGCAGCGGTCCCTGCGGTCCCTGCTCTGAGATCCACTACGACCGCGGCGAGAAGTACGGTCACTTCGACCACATCGGTCAGGACAACTTCGAGGAAGTCGGCGACTGCGACCGTATCATCGAGATCTGGAACAACGTATTCACCCAGTTCGACAACGACGGCCACGGCAACTACACCCAGCTCAAGACCAAGAACATCGACACCGGCATGGGTCTGGAGCGCCTTGCATGCGTAATGCAGGACGTTGACAACCTGTTCGAGGTCGATACAGTTCAGAATATCCTGAAGAAGATAAGCTCCATCGTCGGCGTTGATTACAAGGCTGACCCCGTTAAGGACATTTCCCTGCGCGTTATCACCGACCATATCAGAAGCACCACGTTCATGGTAGGCGACGGCGTTCTTCCCTCCAACGAGGGCAGAGGCTACGTTCTGCGCAGACTGCTTAGAAGAGCCGCAAGACACGGCAGACTGCTCGGCTGCACAAAGCCGTTCCTGCACGACGTATGCGACACCGTTATCAACGAGAACCTCTCCGCTTATCCCGAGCTGGACGAAAAGCGCGCTTACATCAAGAAGGTTATCCAGACCGAGGAGGAGAGCTTTGCAAAGACCATCGACAAGGGTACGGATATCCTCAACGAGATGATAGAGAAGCTGGAGAAGTCCGGCGAAAAGACCCTCGACGGCGCAGACGTATTCAAGCTGCACGACACCTACGGATTCCCGCTCGACCTCACCAAGGAGATACTCCACGAAAAGGGACTTGAGGCTGACGAGGAGGGCTTCAAGAAGTACATGCAGGAGCAGAAGTCCACTGCCCGCGCAAACAAGAAGCTCGGCGGCGGCTGGGACAATGCCAAGAACTCCGCGCTTGACGCTTACAAGACCAACTTCGTGGGCTACACCTCCCTTGAGAGCAAGACAAAGCTGCTCGCTATCGTAAAGAACGGCGAGGTTTCCGAGCTCTGCGAGGAGGGCGACGACGTTTCCGTTATCATTGAGAATACTCCTTTCTACGCTGAAATGGGCGGTCAGGTAGGCGACTGCGGCACCATCACCAACGGCGACAACGTCATTGAGATAAGCAACACACAGAAGCTCACCAACGGAGCGTTCATCTCCAACGGTAAGGTAGTAAGCGGCGGTTTCGCTGCGGGCGAGGAAGTCGTAGCAAAGGTCGACGCTGAAAAGCGCGCTGCTACACAGCGCAACCACACCTGCGCGCATATCCTCCAGGCGGCTCTGCGCCATGTCCTCGGCGACCACGTTCACCAGGCAGGTTCCTACGTTGACCCGTATCAGTGCCGTTTCGACTTCAGCCACTTCAGCGCTGTAACTCCCGATGAGCTTGCAAAGGTCGAGGAGTACGTCAACAATGTAATCATGGCGGCTGTTCCGGTAGTTACCGAGGAGCTTCCCATTGAAGAAGCCAAGAAGAAGGGCGCGATGGCTCTGTTCGGCGAGAAGTACGGCGAGGTCGTACGCGTGGTTTCCGTCGGCGATTACTCCACCGAGTTCTGCGGCGGTACCCACCTCAGGAATACCTCCGAGGCTGGTCTGTTCAAGATAGTTTCCGAATCCTCCGTTGCAAGCGGCGTAAGACGTATCGAGGCCGTAACCGGCATGAACGTCCTGAACCTGCTCAACTCCATGAAGGACACCCTCGCAAAGGCTTCCGACGTCCTGAAGATATCCAACTCCAACGAGCTGGTACACCGCTGCGAGAGCGTTATGAGCGAGCTCCGCGAGAAGGATAAGAAGATAGAGAGCATGGCGCAGGCTGCTGCAAACGCACAGCTCGGCGACCTCGGCGCAGGCTGCCCCGAGGTGAACGGCGTGAAGATAGTCACCG
>CAKSHG010000093.1 GCA_934456315.1 uncultured Oscillospiraceae bacterium
CTTAGCTACATCTTTTATAGTGATATTCAAGCGCGTTTCACCTCTTATGTTCAGTTGTCTATATTTATATAATACACCATATGTTAATCGTTTTCAATTAGCATTTTGCACAAAATTAGCTTTTTGCTCGACCCATTTGTAAAATATTTACTAAGGAATGCGCGCTGGCGCTGACATTGTTAAAAAAGCCGAACTTTTTTAAAATTGAAACGTGATTTTATAAAGAATGGCGAAATTTCATGCGAAGCAGGTTTTGAGCGGTTTTTTCCTTGCAAAAAGCCGGAAAAGAGTATATAATATAATGTGTATATATTCAGTGTTTGCCTATATACCGTCACCTTTGATATCATGACCATCTCCATGGGTAAAATATAAATGAAAACTGTATTAAAATGGCTAGGAAATTACTTCCGCCACATCGATTGGGTGCTCATGCTGATCTGCCTGTGCATTTCGGCGTTCGACATCTATCTGCTGCTCTCGCTCAACGAGATCGGCTACGTTAAAATGGACTATATCCATACGCAGATAGTCGCCTGCGTTATCGGCATCGGCGCCTGCATCATCATCGGAATGATCGACTACAAGCGAATGGCGCGCTACTGGTTCATTTATGGTCCGGTCGCCGTTATTCTGCAATTGCTGCTGTGGACCCCGCTGGGCATAAGGCGCGACGACGACCTCGCCTGGCTGAACCTCGGATTCACTACCATTCAGCCCTCCGAGATACTCAAGCTTGCGTTTATCCTCTCGCTTGCCTGGCACATCGCAAAGGTCGGCGATAAGATGAATACCCTGCCACATTTCCTGCTGCTGTGCGCGCATTTCGCAGTGCCATTTGCGCTGATCATGCTTCAGGGCGACGCCGGCTCCGCGCTGGTGTTCCTGTTCATCTTCATCTGTATGATGTTCGCGGGCGGAATGTCCTGGAAGTACATCGCTGCAGGTCTGGCGGCGACTCCGGTCGTTGCCTACGTCGCGTGGAACTTCGTTATGGGCGATCACCACAGGAAACGCTTCGAGCTCATCTGGAACCCCGAACTACAGGAGGCAGAGCGGCTCGGCAGCTACATGCAGCAGTACAACGCGAAGGTCGCGATGGGCTCCGGACAGCTGACCGGGCTTGGCACCAACTCCACGACCTACACCTACGTTCCCGAGGGCTACAATGACTTCATCTTTTCCTACATCGGCATGGTGTTCGGATTCATCGGCTGCATGGGCGTTGTCATTGCGCTTTCCGTGATGTGCCTGAAGCTGCTTTCCGACGCTTCCCTTGCGATCGACCCGCTCGGCAAGCTGATATGCGTGGGAGTGTTCTCGATGCTCACGTTCCACTGCATAATCAACATCGCGATGGTGCTCTCCGTCGGACCCGTGGTCGGAATCCCGCTGCCATTCGTCAGCACTGGAGGTACCTCGGTAGTCATGTGCTACGCCTCCCTGGGACCGGTCATGTCAGTCGTGTCGCACCGCGAGAAAAAGAAGCACATGTTCTATAAGGAAAAGGAATAAACCACAACCCCGCGATCCACTGCCAAGGCAGTAAAAATACCGGAGCCGAACGCGGCTCCGCAAAACCAAAACCTCACGAATGAAAGGTAACACCCAAATGAAACCAGTAATCTCGACCATCAAGGACATCTACCCCAACTCACAGGCTGAAGCGCAGAAGCAGCGCTACAAGAACGCCGTGACCGCATTCGCAGAGCATTTCGGCTCCATCGGCGAGCACAGATTCTTCTCCGCGCCGGGCAGGACCGAGATCTGCGGAAACCACACCGACCACAACCACGGCAAGGTTTTCGCGGCAAGCGTCAACCTTGACGTTATCGCTGTCGTAGAGCCTACCGACGATGGAAAGATCGTCATCAAGTCCGAGGGATTCCCGGAGGATTCCGTCGACCTCTCCCAGCTTGGGGTCGTTCCCGAGGAGAAGAACACCTCCGCTTCGCTGATACGCGGCGTTGCAGCAGGCTTCGAGAAGGAAGGCATGAAGATCGGCGGCTTCCGCGCCTACACCACGTCCGATGTAATGAAGGGCAGCGGACTTTCCTCCTCTGCGGCGTTTGAGGTACTGGTCGGAACTATCCTTTCACATCTCTACAACGGCGGTCAGGTGAGCGCAGTGAAGATCGCGCAGATCTCCCAGTTCGCAGAAAACGTGTACTTCGGCAAGCCCTCCGGACTGATGGATCAGATGGCGTCCTCCGTCGGCGGATTCATCGCGATAGACTTCAAGGACACCTCCAGCCCCATCATCGAGAGCGTACCCGCAGACTTCGAGAAGTTCGGACATGCCCTGTGCATCGTTGACGCAAAAGGCGACCACGCCGACCTCACCGACGAGTACGCGGCTATCCCGCAGGAAATGAAGGCAGTTGCAGGATACTTCACCTGCGACACCCTCCGCCAGCTCTCCAAGAGCGACATCATGCTGAATATCCGCGAGCTGCGCGAACAGTTCGGCGACAGAGCCGTGCTCCGCTCCATTCACTTCTTCGACGAGAACGAGCGCGTTGACAAGCTGGTACACGCCCTCAAGGCAGGCAACTTCGACGACTTCCTCTCCAGTGTGAAGGAATCCGGCGACAGCTCCTACAAGTACCTCCAGAACATCTACGCGTCCTCCGACGTAAAGCATCAGTGCCTTTCCATCGCGCTGAACGTTGCAGAGTACTCCCTCCATCGCAAGGGCGCTTGCAGAGTTCACGGCGGCGGCTTCGCAGGCACTATCCAGGCGTTCGTTCCGCTTGACATGCTCCAGCAGTTCAAGATGAACATCGAGAGAACATTCGGCGCAGGCTCCTGCCACGTTCTAAGCGTTCGCCCCATCGGCGGAACCGAAGTCAGCATTGAAGAATAATTCGGAATGCGTGATTCGGAATTATGATTGCCGCTGTCGCGGCAGGATTCCGAGCGTATTTTGATACGTCCCACGAAGTGGGACACCGAAATTCCGAATTCCGAATTCATAATTCCGAATTAAAAAAGCGGGGCTTTCGCCCCGCAAAGGTTATTCGGTTTCGTACTCCGACATCTGCTTTATCAGCATCTGGTCTACCAGCGCGTCGACCAGCACGCCGCTTTCGGTGTACTCCTCGGTGAACACCTTTCCGTTTTCGCGCAGCTTCGCTGTGTAGCCTGCCTTATCATAGGGAAGCAGCAGCTTCATGCGCTTTGCGGTTTCCGGCAGATTTGCCGCGATGACCTGAAGCAGCCGGTCGATGCCCTGCGCCTTTTTAGCGCTTATCTTGACCGTGGAGCTGTCCTCCGGGATATTCTCGGTCAGCAGGTCGCATTTGTTCAGCACGGTCACTACCGGGATCTCCGCCGCTCCAAGGTCCGCAAGGGTCTTGAGCGTTACGTCGGCTTTCTCGGCAGCCTCCGGGTCGGATACGTCGCAGACGTGGATTATGATATCCGCGCAGGCTGCCTCCTCGAGCGTGGATTTGAACGCTTCCACCAGATGGTGCGGCAGGCGGCGGATAAGCCCTACGGTATCTACCAGCAGCAGGCTCCTCCCGTCTGGCAGCTCGATTGCCCGGGAAGTCGGGTCGAGGGTCGCGAACAGCTTATCCTCCGCGAGGACGCCAGCTCCGGTCAGCAGGTTCAGCAGCGTGGATTTTCCCGCGTTGGTGTAGCCTACTATCGCTCCGACCTGAACGCTGTCTTTCCTGCGGCGCTCACGGGCGTAGCCGCGGCGCTCCTCCAGCTCTTTCAGCTCCGCGGAGAGCTTGTCGATACGGCGGCGGATATGCCGGCGGTCGGTTTCGAGCTGGGTTTCGCCAGGTCCGCGCGTTCCGATTCCGCCTCCCAGCCTGGACAGCGACGCGCCGATACCCATCAGACGCGGCAGACGGTACTTGAGCTGCGCAAGCTCTACCTGGAGCTTGCCCTCCCTTGATACCGCGCGCCCTGCGAAGATGTCCAGTATCAGCATGGTGCGGTCGATCACGCGGACGTCGGTTTCGTCCTCAACGTTTCGTATCTGCGAAGCAGTAAGCTCGCAGTCGAATATCAGCAGCTCCGCGCCGAGGGAGCCGCACAGCTCCTTTACCTCGGCAAGCTTTCCCTCGCCTATCACGGTCGCAGGCTCATACGCCTCGCGTTTCTGGAGGACTCTTGCAAGCTCCTCCGCTCCGGCGGTCTTTGCAAGCTCTGCAAGCTCGTCCATGGAGCTTTCGGCGTCGTACTCGCCGGTGTCCGCACCGATGAGTATCGCCCTTGTAAGGTGTTTTTCTTCCATAATTACTCCTTCTCATGTTACCCCATACGGAGTAATTTTCCCGACCTGCGCGTGAGTATGCAGGCGTAAGTAATTACACACATATCGGTATTATAACAGTAATTGCCGGATATGTCAAGTACAAAATCGACCGCCCAGTCGCGGTTATATAAACGGGCGAAAGCCCGGAAAAGAAAGGCTGATAGCTTTGAAATTCCAAAGATATGACGTTATCATCGTCGGCACGGGTATCTCCGGTATCTACGCCGCGCTGAACCTTGCCCCGGATCTTAAGATCCTCATGCTTAGCAAGAGGGAGCTCACGCTCTGCAACTCTGCGCTCGCGCAGGGCGGCGTTGCGGCTGTCATGGACAAGGAGAATGACAGCTACGATCTGCATATAAAGGACACACTCATCGCAGGACACTACAAGAACAACCTCGACAACGTAAAGATCCTCGTCGAGCAGGGTCCCACCGATGTAATGCGCCTGAAGGAGAAATACGGAGTTGAATTCGACCTCAAGCAGGACGGCAGCATCGAGCTGACCCGCGAGGGCGGACACTCCCGCCGCCGTATCGCCCACCACAAGGACACCACCGGCTTCGAGATAGAAACCAACCTGATAAAGCAGGTGCAGGAGCTGAAAAACGTGACCGTTGTCAACTGGTCAGTGCTGTGCCGTCTGGAGAAGCAGGACAACATGTTCTTCGCGGACGTGCTCGCGCACAACGACGAGCCCGGCAAGCAGGAGCACCAGTACTACTGCGCTGACGCGGTTATCCTCGCGACCGGTGGTATCGGCAGGGTCTACGACTTCACGACAAACTCCGCGATAGCTACCGGCGACGGTATCCAGCTCGCGTACAACCTCGGCGCCGAGATAAAGAACCTTAGCTACGTCCAGTTCCACCCGACGGCGTTCGCCGACCGCAAGAACCGCGAATGCTTCCTGGTTTCCGAGGCGGTCCGCGGCGAGGGCGCATACCTCCTCAACTGCCACAAGGAGCGCTTCATGCAGAAGTATGAGCCGGAGCGCAAGGAGCTTGCTCCCCGCGACGTGGTTTCCGAGTGCATGATGAAGGAGCAGGCTGAAACCGGCTCCGATGAATTCTGGCTGGATATTTCCTACAAGGATCCCGAGTTCGTCAAGGGACACTTCCCGATGATATACAGCAAGGTGCTCGAAAAGGGCTACGACATGACTAAGGAACCGTTCCCGGTTTACCCCTGCCAGCACTACCTCATGGGCGGTATCAATGTCGACGGCAAGGGTGCAACGAACATTCCCGGGCTGTACGCTGCGGGCGAATGCTCCCACACCGGCGTACACGGAAAGAACCGTCTTGCCAGCAACTCCCTGCTGGAGGCGCTGGTATTCTCCCGCCTTATCGCCGAGGACATCACCAAGAACCGCCGCGAGGACGACCGCGAGTATGTCGAGTACCCGATGAGCTCCCCGGAGGGCAAGCCGCTCCCGCACGGTATCCGCACCGAGATACGCCACATCATGCAGAAGGCATACTTCATCAAGCCGAACTACGAGGAAGCCGAAAAGGGTCTGGAGCGCATAAAGGAGCTGAAGGACCAGGTATACAACGGCGGCTATGAGATAACCTCCGATTTTGTTGAAACCAAGTCGCTGGTCACAGTGGCTTACATAATCCTCTCCGAGGTACTTGAAAGGAAGGGCAAGGACGAATGATACTTTTACCGTTTTACGTTGACGACATTATTAAGACCGCGCTGACCGAGGACATAAATTACATCGACAGCACTGCCGACCTGCTTATCCCGGAGGACAGCATTTCCTCCGCATACTTCATGGCAAAGGCGGACGGCGTTCTGTGCGGACTTGAGGTCGCGCTGCGAGTATTCACGATACTCGACCCGGAGATGAAGATAGAGTGCCACTTCAAGGACGGCGACAAGGTGAAGTACGGCGATATCATCGCGGATTTCACCGGACACACCCGCCTCATGCTGAAAGCAGAGCGCACATCGCTGAACCTGCTCCAGCACATGAGCGGTATCTCCAGCTACACAAACAAGTGCGTTGAGCTGGTAAAGGGAACCAACGCCAGCATTGCCGACACCCGCAAGACCCTCCCGGGACTGCGCCCGCTCCAGAAGTACGCAGTCACAGTGGGCGGCGGCCGTAACCACCGCTACAACCTGACCGACGCGGCAATGCTCAAGGACAACCACATTGACGCCTACGGCGGCATTACCCCGGCAGTGAACGCCCTCCGCCAGAAAGCGGGACACATGCTCCAGATAGAGGTCGAAACCCGGAACCTCGATGAGGTCCAGGAGGCAGTTGACTGCGGCGTTAACGTGATAATGCTCGACAACATGGACTGCCCCACAATGGCGCAGGCTGTGAAGCTGGTAAACGGCAGGGCAAAGCTTGAGGCAAGCGGCAACGTTACGATGGAGAATATCCGCGAGGTCGCTGAAACCGGAGTTGATATAATATCCCTCGGCGCACTGACCCACAGCGTCAAGGCGTTCGATATCTCCATGAAGTGGAAGAAGTAACAATAGGTCACCTCTAAACAAAGCCGGAGCGTGTAAACGTTCCGGCTTTTTTTAATGCGGCAGCTTCATGGCGGCAAGCTGCGGGAATTCCTCGCGGCGTATCTCCGCGATACGGCTGTCAATACGGCTGCGGGTAACTCCGGGATACTCATCGAACACCGGCTCTACTCCGAAAAACGCCGACACCACAACAGCCGCGAACGCATTCGCGTCCACCTCGGCTGGCTGCATGCTGAACTCCCTTAACGTCAGCTCCTCACTGCTCTTGTATTCCCCGTAGTACCTGGCATTGTCAGTGCGGCGCTGCCACTCCCGGCGCAGCTCCGACGAAGCCGCGAAAAGCTGGTCAAGCGACGCCGCTTTCAGCTTCCGCAGGTAAAGCTGCTTCCCGTCCGGAGTAAGCCTTGCGTGCTGACCGGGCTGCAATGCGTTATCGCTGTAGAACACCTGCGGCATCGGCAATTGCAGCATTCCGCATATCATCTTGACGTAGTTGTTTATCATATTTCTCCCCCTAGAACAAAGTAAGCTGCTCGCATTCCGGAAATTCGTTCAGCCAGGCAAATATCCTGTCCGGGTCGGATTCCAGACCCGACGCCGCGCATTCGCTCCGGAACAGCTCCAGCAGCCCGATAGTATCGGGCGACGGCAGCTCGTAATTATTCACGAAACGCTTCATGTAGCGCTCTTTCATTCCCGGGAAATGCCGGTCCAGCGCAGCGTAAAAGTACTCACGGTTCCCCTCCCGGAGGGTCAGCCCCATTCCGAATACAATTACCCCGTAGCACCCCGCCCGGCGTGCGTAATCGACAATAGCCCGGACATTTTCCGCAGTATCGTTGATGAACGGAAGCAGCGGAGTGAACCACACAACAGTCGGAATACCGCGCTCCCTACATTCGCACAGCACCTCGAACCGCCGCGAGGTTGGGCAGACATTCGGCTCTATTATGCGGCACAGATCGTCGTCCGCCGTTGTCAGCGTCATCTGCACGACCGCCTTGGAATCGCGGTTTATCTGCTCCAGCAGGTCGATGTCCCGCAGCACCAGGTCTGATTTAGTAAGGACTGTCGCGCCGAATCCGTTCCGGCTGATGACCTCAAGGCAGCGCCGCGTGAGCTGCAATTCCCTTTCTGCTTGAAGATACGGGTCGCACATCGCGCCGGTGCCTATCATACAGCGCCTGCGTTTCGAGCGCAGCGCGGCTTCCAGCAG
>CAKSHG010000094.1 GCA_934456315.1 uncultured Oscillospiraceae bacterium
ACGAGGAGGTTTGAAGAAGCAGTCGGTGTGCTATACACATTTTCACTCAAACAAGGTTTTTAGAGGTGACCTTATATAATGATAACGCACAGGCGCGTTTTTGTCAACAACATGGTTCAAAAAAGTGAAAAAAGCCCTTGACAAGCGGGAATATATGTGGTATAATAGTGATACCTCGAATGGGGCTTATTTTTTTTGTGTCTTTTTATGGATACGCCGAGCCGCCGTTTAAAACCGCAATCCCGCGGCCGAGGGAGGCAATAATGCCCGAAAAGGGCAAGAAAATAGGAGGTGCCGAAAGTGAGAGTTAAAATTACACTGGCGTGTACAGAATGCAAGCAGCGCAACTACAACACCATGAAGAACAAGAAGAACGATCCTGACAGACTTGAGATGAACAAGTACTGCCGCTTCTGCAAAAAGCATACTCTTCACAAGGAAACCAAGTAATCAGGAGGAGTCAGAATGGCAAACGAGATCGACGAGATTAAGAACGTTGGCAAAGACACTCCCGATTCTTCCGATGTGAAGGATAGCGCAGACTCCAAGAAGTCAAAGGATAAGGACAAGTCCAAGAAGGCTGCGTCCGCAAAGAAGCCCAAGAAGGGTATCGTAAAGTACTTCAAGGACTGCAAGGCTGAGTTCAAGAAGGTAGTATGGCCCACACCCAAGAGCACCACTAACAACACGATCGTTGTTATCGTATGCTGCCTGGTGGCTGGTCTGTTCATCTTCGGTATCGACTCGCTTTTCGCATTCCTCAACAAGCTGATACTGGGCTGACAGGTTCAAGGGGGTTAACATGGCTGATACAGAGGCAAAGTGGTATATACTCCACACATATTCCGGCTACGAGAACAAGGTCGCTAACGACATCATGAAGGTCGTTGAGAACAGAAATCTTCAGGACATCATCGAGGAGGTCTATCTCCCCGTTGAAATGACCAAGCAGACCAAGGAAAACGGCAAAGAGGTCGAGGTCGAAGAAAAGCTGTTCCCGAGCTATGTGTTCGTCAAGATGATCATCACCAACGAGTCATGGTACATCTGCCGCAACACCAGAGGCGTTACCGGTTTCGTAGGTCCAGGGTCGCAGCCTACTCCTTTGAGCGAAGAAGAGGTCAAGAACCTCGGTATTATTGAGAAGGAAACTTCCGTTTCCTTCGACGCTGGCGACAGAGTGAGCATCAAGTCCGGTCCGCTCGAGGGCTTTGAGGGCGTCGTTAAGAGCATTGATCTCGAACACAGCACTGCTGATGTCGATGTATCCATGTTCGGCAGATCCACCCCGGCTACGCTTGAGCTTTCAGCTATCGCCAAGATCTGACGCTAACGCGCAGACAAACTTCAAGTTTTTTATGGAGGATAAAAATCATGGCACAGAAGGTTACAGGATTTATCAAGTTACAGATTCCTGCCGGTAAAGCAACACCTGCGCCCCCTGTTGGTCCTGCACTGGGTCAGCACGGCGTTAACATCATGGCATTCACCAAGGAGTTCAACGAGCGTACCAAGGATAAGGCAGGTCTTATAATCCCTGTTGTTATCACTGTTTACGCTGACAAGAGCTTCTCTTTCATTACAAAGACCCCTCCCGCAAGCGTACTCATCAAGAAGGCTTGCAAGATCGAGAGCGGTTCTGGCGTTCCCAACAAGACCAAGGTCGCAAAGATCACCAAGGCACAGCTCCAGGAGATTGCTGAGACCAAGATGCCCGACCTGAACGCAGCTAACATCGACACAGCTATGTCTATGATCGCTGGTACTGCACGTTCCATGGGCGTAGAGGTCGTTGACTGATAACACTACTAAAACACACTAAATTCAGTGGGAGGATCTATTCCGCTTGACCACAAGGAGGATTTTTTAATGAAACACGGAAAGAAGTATGTAGAGAGCACCAAGCTCGTTGAGTCTGCTAAGGTTTACGAGTCTGCTGAAGCCCTCGATTTAGTATGCAAGACCGCTAAGGCTAAGTTCGACGAAACCGTTGAGCTCCACGTTCGTCTGGGCGTTGACTCCCGTCACGCTGACCAGCAGGTTAGAGGCGCAGTTGTACTGCCCAACGGTACCGGTAAGAAGGTACGCACCCTGGTATTCTGCAAGGCTGACAAGGAGCAGGCTGCCAAGGACGCAGGCGCTGATTACATCGCTGACAACGACACCGTTGCCAAGATCAACGGCGGCTGGATGGACTTCGAAGTTGTTATCGCAACACCTGACATGATGGGCGTTGTTGGTAGACTCGGTAAGGTCCTCGGTCCGAGAGGTCTTATGCCTAACCCCAAGGCTGGTACTGTTACCCCTGACGTAGCTAAGGCTGTTCAGGAAGCTAAGGCTGGTAAGATCGAGTATCGTCTTGACAAGGCTAACATCATTCACTGCCCCATCGGCAAGGCATCTTTCGGCGCAGAGAAGCTCGAGCAGAACTTCAACGCTCTGATGGAGGCTGTTGCTAAGGCAAAGCCTGCTGCAGCTAAGGGTCAGTATATCAAGAGCTGCACAGTTTCTTCCACAATGGGTCCCGGCGTTAAGGTTAACACCATCAAGTTCGGTGTTTAATTGCTGACTGGGCTTCTGAAGAAATGATCTAGACCGTCCGTCCGGTTGACAGGTCAGGATTTCCTGACGGGTCGCCGGAGGGCGGTTTTCGTTTTTACTTAATTTCCTAATATAACTTTTATATTACATCGGAGGATACAATGGAGATCACAAAATCGTTGACAAGCGTTGTTACAGCTATCATGATGATGCTGACCGGCTGTTCGGCAAAACCGGAACAGCCCGGGACTCCCTCAGGAGACAACGGCACAAATATCACTACGGAGGATACCACTATGGAACTTTCCCAGAAGAATTTCGCAGCAGACGAGCAGCACGTTAAGCTCATCGGCAGGACCGGCGAGGCGGAGGGTATCCGCTGGCTGGCACTTTCCGCAAGCGGCGTTGAGTTCACATTCACCGGAACCAGCGCGGCGTTCACCATCGTTGGCGACAACATGACTACAAATGCGGAGAAGCAGGCAAGATACGCTGTTTACATCAACGGCGAGCAGACCATGGACAACCTGGTTGATTCCGCAGAAGCTACGGTCACTGTTTTCACCGCAGACGAGGCTGCTGAAACCACCGTCAAGCTGCTGAAGCTCTCCGAGGCACAGGAATCCACCATGGGTATCAAGGATATAAGCATCACTTCCATCGGCGAGGCTAAGCCCACAGCAGAAAAGGATCTCAAGATCGAGTTCATTGGCGACTCTATCACCTGCGGCTACGGCGTTGACGACGAGGATCGCGATCATCACTTCAAGTGCTCCACCGAGGACGCGACAAAGGCGTATGCTTTCAAGACTGCACAGGCGCTCGACGCTGACTACAGCCTGGTTTCCTACAGCGGCAACGGTATCATCTCCGGTTACTCCAACGATGGAAACAGAGTGACCAGCCAGCTTGTTCCTGACGTATACACCAAGTTCGCGAAGAGCTGGGGCAACTACAACGGAATGTTCAACGTATCCGACCTTGACTGGGATTTCAGCAAGTTCCAGCCGAACTACGTAGTTATCAACCTCGGAACCAACGACGCAAGCTACACCAAGGGCGATAAGGAAAAGGTCATGGAGTACATTGACGGCTATGTTGATTTCCTCAAGGTAGTCCGCGATAAGAACCCGGACGCTCACATAATCTGCTCTCTCGGCGTAATGGGCGCTGACCTGATGGTAGGCGTAAAGAAGGCAGCGGAAAAGTACACTGAGGAAACCGGCGACACTAACGTTTCCACCTTCCAGTTCAAAACCCAGGACGGCAACGCAAACGGCTACGCAGCCGACTGGCACCCCACTGCAAAGACCCACGACATCGCAGCTGCTGAACTGACCGAGTACATCAAGTCGCTGATGTAAATCCGAAATTAAGATCCGCCCGAAGGGACGGAGCTAAAAGAGTTATACAAAACAAAAGGCAAAGCAGGTTTAAAACTTGCTTTGCCTTTTGTTTTTTAGATTTCCGCGCTAAGCGCGCACGTTAATTCCGAATTACGAATTCATAATTCCGAATTTAAAAAACGGGCACTCCGCACGGAGCACCCGTTTTTTAGAAATCAGTTCTTGCTCTTGATGTACTCGTCCATAGCTTTGGCAGCAGTCTTACCTGCGCCCATTGCCAGGATTACGGTAGCAGCGCCTGTTACAGCGTCGCCGCCTGCGAATACGCCTTCGCGGGAAGTCTGACCGTTCTCGTCTGCGATGAAGCAGCCGTGCTTGTTGGTGTCCAGTCCCTTGGTGGTGTTTCTGATAAGCGGGTTCGGGGAAGTACCGATGGACATTACAACGCAGTCAACATCGAGAACGAACTCGCTGTTGGGCTTCTCAACAGGTCTGCGGCGTCCGGATGCGTCAGGCTCGCCGAGCTCCATCTCAACGCACTTCATGCCGGTCACGAACTTGTGCTCGTTGCCGAGGATCTCTACAGGGTTGTTGAGGGTCTTGAAGATGATGCCCTCCTCCATTGCGTGCTCGACCTCTTCCTTACGGGCGGGCATTTCGTCCAGACCACGGCGGTATACTATGTATACGTTCTCCGCACCAAGGCGCTTTGCACAGCGCGCTGCGTCCATTGCAACGTTACCGCCGCCGACTACTGCTACGCTGGTGTTCTTCTTGATAGGAGTATCGCTCTCGGGCTTGTATGCCTTCATGAGGTTGACTCTGGTGAGGAACTCGTTAGCGGAGTAAACGCCCTTGAAGTTCTCGCCGGGGATTTTCATGAATCTCGGCAGACCTGCGCCGGAGCCGATGAAGATAGCTTCGAAGCCCTGCTCGAACAGCTCATCGACTTCGATGGTACGACCTACAACGACGTTGGTGTTTACCTTAACGCCCATAGCGATGAGGTTGTCGACCTCGTGCTGAACGATGGACTTGGGAAGTCTGAATTCAGGGATACCGTAAACGAGTACGCCGCCTGCGAGGTGGAGCGCTTCGAATACTGTTACATCGTAGCCGAGCTTAGCGAGGTCGCCTGCGCATGTGAGTCCGGAAGGACCTGCACCGATGATAGCGACCTTGTGGCCGTTCGGAGCAGGAACTGTGGGAGCTTCTGTAGCATGTGCATTGTGCCAGTCGGCAACGAATCTCTCAAGACGTCCGATAGCTACCGGCTCGCCCTTGATACCGCGAACGCACTTGCTCTCGCACTGAGTTTCCTGCGGGCATACACGGCCGCAGACAGCGGGCAGGGAGCTGGACTGGTGGATAACCTGATAAGCGCCTTCAAAATCGCGGTCCTTGATCTTTGCGATGAACTCGGGGATATTGATGGATACGGGACATCCGCTCTGGCAGGGCTTCTTGGGGCAGTGCAGGCAGCGGTTAGCCTCGTCGACAGCCTGTTCCTCAGTGTAGCCGAGCGCTACTTCCTTGAAGTTCTTGTTGCGGACATTCGGGTCCTGAACGGGCATTTCGTTCTTCTTAAGGCTCATGTTAGGCATCTTACTTTACCTCCTTTTTGTAGAGGTTGCAGACCTCTTCGCGCTTTCTGGTCTCGAATTCCTTGTACATCGTACCGCGCTCCATAGCCTCGTCGAAGTCAACAAGGTGACCGTCGAAGTCAGGACCGTCAACGCATGCGAACTTTGTTTCGCCGCCAACGGTCAGACGACATCCGCCGCACATGCCTGTGCCGTCGATCATGATCGGGTTCATGGAAACTACGGTCTTGATGCCGTATTCCTTTGTGAGCTTGCATACGAACTTCATCATTACCAGCGGGCCGATAGCGATGACCTCATCATACTGGTTGCCAGCCTTGATGAGCTCCTCAAGTGCGTTGGTAACAAGACCCTTTTCGCCGTGGCTGCCGTCGTCGGTCATGAGCTTCATGACGTCGGAAGCTGCCTTGAACTCGTCCTCAAGGATAACGAGATCCTTGTTTCTGAAGCCAACGATGCTGTGGACTTCAGCGCCAAGGTGGTGGAGCTTCTTTGCGATGGGGTATGCGATAGCGCAGCCTACGCCGCCGCCTACTACAGCTACCTTCTTCAGACCGTCAGTGTGGCTGGGAACGCCGAGAGGTCCGACGAAGTCGTGAATGAACTCGCCCTCTTCGAGGTGGTTCAGCTTTTCTGTTGTAGCGCCTACGATCTGGAAGATGATGGTGATCGTGCCCTTTTCTCTGTCAAAATCCGCGATCGTCAGCGGGATTCTCTCTCCCTCTGCGTCAACTCTTAAGATGATGAACTGTCCGGGTTCAGCCTTCTTGGCGATCATCGGAGCGTCAACTTCCATAAGAGTAACTGTGGGGTTGAGGATTTTCTTGGTAAGAATCTTGTACATTCTCCTGTGTCCTCCTGAATAATTTGGCGGCTGCGCCCGGAAGTGGGCATGTCCGTCTTTACGTTCCATTATAACATGTTTTAGGTATGCTTTGCAAGAGATAATTATGGATACTGGGGTGATTTGTGCATTGTTACAATTTTGTTTGTTTAAATTGTATAAAATACACAGCGTGCCTTGTGCGGCAGTTTATAGTTTTTGACGCAAAGGGGCGCTTGATCTCAGTACTGCCTGCTGAACTTGGTCTTGTAGTAATATATTCCCCAGAAAAGCCCGAACAGACCGCCCACGATATGTCCGAACTGGGATACCGTGTCCGGAGTGAACGCGCTGACGATCTCACGGCCGAGATAAATCGCCGCAACGAGTATCAGCGACAGCGGGATCTCACCCTTTTTCACGTTCGTGAACGCGCTTAGGATAATCATCATGAACACGATACCGCTCGCGCCGATAACGCCGGTGTCGAAGAAAATGCAGTTGATTATCCCGGACGCTATCCCAGTCACCATTATCATGAAAGCGAGGTTTCCGCTGCCGTATTTCTCCTCCACGACGGGACCGACCAGCAGCATGAGCAGCATATTGCTGGCGTAGTGCTCCCAGCCGGAGTGACCGAAGAAGTATGTAATGCACCTGACGTATGTCATGGGGTCGAGCAGCGATGGGTGTCCCCAGCACACCATTACATTCTGGTTGAGCCAGCCGCCGGTCATGGAGTTTATCCCGACCATGACGAGGCATACCGCGGCGTAGGTGAGAACCACCGGGCAGTTATAGGAAAGCTTGAACTTTGGTTTTTTGATTGGCATGATATCCTCCTGGAATGTGAACTGACTATATTATAATATCAAACCGGGCCGGTGTCAACTATTTGTTCCGAATCGAGCAGATAAAAAGCCCCTGCGATCCCGCGGATTGGATCGCAGGGGAGATATTATCTGCGCCTGCCGCCGCCACCGCCGCTGCGGTGACCTCCGCCTCCGCTGTGGTGGCTTCCGCCGGAGGAGCTGCTTACGCGGTGAGATGTCGTGTACTCCCGGACGAACACGTCGCTGCGCTGTGTGAAACGTGTGGCGCCGCTGTCGATGTAGGCGCGCGCGGATACCGGAGCGCGTTTCCTGTACGACGCAGCCTGACCGTTAGCCACGCTTATCGCGATTATCAGCGCGATGATAAGTCCGCCGATATGCCCGATGTTGATCTCAAACCCTATCGGCACGGAATCGTGCGATTTGAGGTAGGAGCAGAACTCCGTTATCGCTGCGTAGTAATTGTCGCCGCCGGTGCTGTCCAGCCCGTCGTAGACCGCGTCGAAGATATTGTCGATACGGGGCTGGTACATATCATACGCGCGGTCGGTGCAGTAGATCTGGTCGACCTTTCCACTGCCCGCCTGCACGAGCATGAGCACGATGGAGTCACTGTGCTCGCCGAAGCTGCTGTTGTGGAAATCCTTCGCGTAGGAGCGCTCGGAAAGTCCGTCGAGGTCGTAATTGCCGAGGATAACTCCGACATTTGCGCGTATCTCCCGGGCAGTGCTGTCCAGCAGAGCCAGGAGCTCCTGCTCCTGCTGGTCGGAAAGCGCGTCCTGGTT
>CAKSHG010000095.1 GCA_934456315.1 uncultured Oscillospiraceae bacterium
TCCACCCAGGAGAGCGGCTCAAAGTACGAAACCATCTACAAGCTCGGTATAAGCTCCGACTTCGTCCCGGACGAAAGCAAGAGCTGGACCAGCTGTGCGATAACCATCGACTACCTTGAAGAGGGCAGATGCGGGCTGACCGTATACCTCGACGGAGTAGATTCCACAAGCGGCGTCACCGATGAGAACCGGGATTCCGTTCTTGAAATGACGATGATAAAGCTCGACGGCAGCTGGAAGCTTGCCGAGTTCGTCACAAGAGGCTGATATGAGCAGAAAGAAAGGCGCTTTTTCCGCGTATGCGGTGGCAAGCCAGTTTGCGTTCGTGATACTTTCGCCGCTGCTGGTGTTCATCGTCGGCGGGCACTACGCCTGTGAATACTACGACCTCCCTGGCTGGGTGATGGTCGTGTGCATAATTCTTGGGGTGCTGTTCATGATAGGCGGCGCGGTTTCCCACCTGATGAAGATGATACACATCTACGGCAGGGACGAGAAAAAGCCCCCGCGATACAATACCGACCCCAGGGACAACGATTACTACGACGACTACAGCCACCACAAGTGAGGTATATCATGGCGAAAAAGAACGACATAACCGTCAGCGAAATGCGCGCTCTTCTGCCGTGGTTCCTTGTGGTCAACGCAGTGTATTTCGCGCTGCTGCTGGTGCTGTTCTTTGCGGGAGGTTTCAACTACTCGCTGCTGCTTGGCGGCGTGTGGGGGGATCTGGTATGCGTCGGCAACTTCTTCCTGATGGGGAAGTCCGCCGAAAAGTCGCTCCGCAGGGGAAACGGCAAGTCCGCCCAGACATACATGAATACCATGTATTGTCTGCGGTATCTAGGAATGTTCCTCGCGATGACGGTCGCAGCATTCGTTCCGTTTATTGATCTTATCTGCGCGGCGGTGCCGCTTTTTTTCCCGAAGATCATCATTACATTGAGAGGTCTGTGGGAGAACCGTACCAGGCGCAGTGATGATACCGGGCGCGGCAATGCAGCCCCGGATAAAAGGTAAAGGAGGATTGATTAAAAATGCCAGCAGCTTTGCTTTTGGCATCAGAGGGCGGGTTTACTGTCACCGGACCCCACGTCATAACCAGCTTCGAGCTGTTCGGAATGACATGGAATCTCACTGAAACCGTGTTTATCCAATGGATCGTTATGCTTGTTCTGCTGGTGGTCATGCTGATCCTGACCCACAAGCTGGAAGTGATCCCTAAGACAAAGCGTCAGGCGGCGGCTGAATGGATCGTGACTTTCGTCCGCAACATGGTGGATACCACCATGGGACCGAAGTACAAGGGCTACACCACCTACATCGGCGCACTTCTCTGCTTCCTGCTGCTGAACAACCTGATGAGCCTTTTCGGACTGAAGAACCCGACCTCGGATATCTCGGTTACCGGAGCTATCGCACTTATCACCTTTGTGCTGACGCAGATCAACCGTGCAAAGACCGGTAAGTTCAAGGGCTATTTCCACGCATTCATCGAGCCTATGCCGTTCATGCTGCCGTTCAACATCATCGGCGAGATCGCGAATCCGCTCTCACAGGCGCTCCGTATCTTCGGCAACATGGTCGCAGGCATGGTAATCGGCGGTCTGATCTATTTCGCGCTGGGCAACTTCGCGATACTCATTCCGGCGATAACTTCGCTGTATTTCGACATTTTCTCGGCGGTTATCCAGGCGTACATCTTCACGACGCTGACGATGGCGTACATCTCCGGCGCAGAGTGCGAATGATCCCGCACAAGCCCGCAAAACAAGGCTAAATTCCCATCTGGGATAGTATTTATATCAAATGGAGGAACTAACAATGACAGAAGATATGCAGTTATTATCCAGCGCCATCGTTCTTGGCGCGTCCGCGCTCGGCGCAGGCACAGCAATGATCGCAGGTCTTGGTCCTGGTATCGGTGAAGGTATCTGCGCGAGCAAGGCAGTTGAGGCTATCGGCAGACAGCCCGAGGCTTCCGGCGCAGTTACAAGAACCATGATCATCGGTGATGCGCTCGCCGAAACTACTGGTCTGTACGCGCTGGTTATCGCGCTCCTGCTCCTTTATGCAAACCCCCTGTTCAGCAACCTCACCGCACTGTTCAAGTAATAACAGGGAAGCTCTAAAAACCGGTTTGAAAAGGGAAAATGGGTAGAGTGCGCCGAATGCGATGAAAGCCGACGAAGTAAGGCTGTATGCCTTACGAGGAGGTTTGAAGAAGCAGTCGGTGTGCTATACACATTTTCACTCAAACAAGTTTTTTAGAGGTGACCAACAGCAAATGCATAAAGGGAGGAGTTGAACAAAATGCTGACACTTATCAGTGAAAGCGCAGCGCAGGTCAACCTGCCTCTTGTTACGATCGACCCCGGAACCATCGTGTTCACCCTGATCAATACGCTCATCATCTTTATCCTGTTCAGGATATTCCTGTTCAAGCCGGTCGGAAAGATCCTCGACAAGCGCAACGAAATGGCAGCGGCTGAGATAGCCGAGGCACAGCGCGCGAAGGAATCCGCCGCAAAGACCGAGCAGGAGTACCTCGAGAAGCTCGCGAAGGCTAAGGAGGAGGCTGCTGACATCATGAAGCAGGCGACCCTCCGCGCCCAGAAGCGCGAGGAGGAGATCGTGAACGAGGCTAATCAGAAAGCCGCAGAGATCAAGGCGAGAGCCGAGGAGAACATCGAGCGTGACAAGCAGCGCGCAGTCAACGAGATAAAGGACGAGATATCCGATATCGTCATCATGGCTGCGTCTAAGGTCGTTGAGAAGGAAATTTCCGCAAAGGACAACGAGGCTATCATCGCGGATTTCTTACAGAACGTAGGAACAGCGAAGTAATCTCGCCGGGAAAGGAATTTTTGTATGAACGACAAGGCTGAAAAGGTTTACGCTGAGGCGTTTTTCGAGCTTTGCCTGGAAGAGGGAAAGCCGGAGGAAGTCCTCGGCGAGCTCAGCGCGCTGGACGGGATATTCCGGGAGGAACCGGATTTCGTCAAGCTGCTGGGAACGCCCACGGTGCCTATGGACGAAAAGCTCGGCATGATAAAGGATATCATTGCCGACGGAGTTTCCGAGTACACCGGGAACCTGCTGTGCGTATTGACAGAGCGCGGCAGAATGGGCTGCTTCAGCGGTATCGTGAAGAATTTCCGCGCGCTTTATAACGAGCATTTCAGAATAGCTGAGATCACAGTCACGGCGAGCGCTCCGCTGTCGGAGTCCGTGCGTGAAAAGATAACCGCGAAGATGTCCGAGGTGACCGGAAAGACCGTTTCCATAAAGGAGAAGGTCGACCCGTCCATCATCGGCGGCGTCGTTATCGACTACGGCAGCACCCGCTACGACGGCAGCGTCCGCACAAGGCTCAACGAGCTAAAGAAGGAGCTCGGCGGCGTTATCGCGTGACCTGACGCAGGCGCAAAATAAACAAGAAAGGGATGTATTTAATGGATTTACGCCCCGATGAAATAACGGGTCTTATCAAGTCCCGCATCAAGAATTACAACGCGAAGATCCAGCTCGGCGATGTCGGCACGGTCGTTACCGTCGGCGACGGTATCGTGCGTATACACGGCCTCGAGAAGTGCATGCTCAACGAGCTGCTCGAATTCGAGAACGGCGTACAGTGCATGGCAATGAACCTCGAGCAGGATTTCGTAGGCGCGGTAATGCTTGGTTCTGACGAGGAGATCAAGGAAGGCTCCACAGTCAAGAGAACAGGCTCCATCGTGTCCGTTCCGGTCGGCGAGGAGCTGCTGGGACGCGTTGTCAACTCTCTGGGACAGCCCATCGACGGCAAGGGCGCTATTCTCGCAAAGGAAACACGCCCCATCGAAAAGATCGCGTCTGGTATCATCACCAGAAAGCCTGTTACCGTGCCTCTCCAGACCGGTATCAAGGCGATAGACAGCATGATCCCGATAGGCAGAGGTCAGCGTGAGCTCATCATCGGCGACCGCCAGACCGGTAAGACCGCCATCGCTATCGACACCATAATCAACCAGAAGGGCAAGGACGTTATCTGTATCTATGTAGCCATAGGTCAGAAGAACTCCACTGTTGCTGGCGTTGTTGAGCAGCTCCGCGCAGGCGGCGCGCTGGATTACTCCATCGTCGTTTCCGCTACCGCTTCCGAGCTGGCACCGCTTCAGTACATCGCGCCCTATTCCGGCTGCACCATGGGCGAGTACTTCATGGAGAAGGGCAAGGACGTCCTCGTTGTATATGACGACCTCTCAAAGCACGCTGTAGCTTACCGTACCCTCTCCCTGCTGCTCAAAAGACCGCCAGGACGTGAGGCTTACCCCGGCGATGTATTCTATCTGCATTCAAGACTTCTCGAGCGTGCAGCAAGACTCAACGAGAATTACGGAGGCGGTTCTCTTACCGCGCTTCCTATCATCGAAACACAGGCAGGCGACGTTTCCGCGTATATTCCGACCAACGTTATTTCCATCACCGACGGTCAGATTTACCTCGAGAGCGAACTGTTCAACGCCGGTGTGCGTCCCGCAGTAAACCCGGGTATCTCCGTATCCCGAGTTGGTGGTAACGCGCAGATAAAGGCGATGAAGAAGGTCGCAGGTACCCTGAAGCTGGATTACTCCCAGTACAGAGAGCTGCAGAGCTTCGCACAGTTTGGTTCCGACCTGGATAAGGATACCAAGGATCGTCTGGCAAAGGGCGAGCGTATCGTTGAGGTACTGAAGCAGGATCAGAATTCCCCGCTTGAGGTAGAGGAGCAGGTAGTCATCATCTACGCTGTTATCAACAACTTTCTCAAGGATATCGCAGTAGAGAAGATCAAGCAGTATCAGGCTGATCTGCTGGATCACATCAAGTCCACCTGCCCGGATATCCTCACCAGCATAAAGACCGAAAAGGTAATGAAGCCCGAGATCGAAGAGCAGCTCAAGAAGGTCCTCGCGGACTTCGCAAAGAGCTACGCGGCTTAACTGCGAAAGGAGCATTTTATGAAGCAGGCTGCTTTTGTATTAGGCGTTATCGCCACTGTACTGTCCACCATCGCCGTCCTCGGCGTTTCCTGGCTGTACATCGAAAAGAAGGTAAGATACATCACAACTGACGACAACGTTCAGTGATATCTTACGCCGCAATGATTTTCCGGGGGTGATATTATAGCATCAGGAAATATGAAGGACATCAAGCGGCGCATAAAGTCCGTAGGCTCTACCCGCCAGATAACAAAGGCGATGGAGCTGGTGTCCTCAAGTAAGCTCCGCAAGGCAAAACAGCGCGCGGAGCAGGCTCGTCCCTACTTCAACGAGCTGTATAAATCCATGTGCGAAATTGCCTCGGCTAATACGGATTTCTCCACAGTTTTCACGCAGAAGCGTGAGATAAAGCACCGTCTGTTCATCGTTGTGGCAGGCGACAGAGGGCTTGCGGGAGGATATAACTCCAACGTGCTCAAGCTCGCCGCCGCAGCGCACGCGGACGACGCGGAGAAACCCAAGATAATCGCGATCGGCAAGAAGTCCATCGAGTATTTTTCCAAGCGCGACTACGACATCGTTGGAAGCTACCCGAACATCGCCGAGAACATCAAGCCCGCACAGGCGCAGGATATCGCCGATACGGCGATAGAGATGTTCCGCCGCGGCGAGGTGGACGATGTGCAGATATTCTTCACAATGTTCGTTTCCCAGCTTGCGCAGGAGCCGCAGCAGCTTGCTGTGCTTCCGATGAAAACGCAGAAGCTGGAGGGCTACGGCGCGATGAATTACGATCCGTCCCCCGAGGCGGTGTTCGACAGGATCGTGCCGAAATTCACTGCGAGCCTTGTGCAGTGCGCTGTCGTAGAGGCGTATGCCTCCGAACAGGGCGCGCGCAGGACCGCGATGGAGTCCGCAACGGACAATGCCGACGCAATGACCGAGAGCCTGTCCCTGCTCTATAACAGAGCGCGTCAGGCAAGCATCACGCAGGAGATCACCGAGATCGTATCCGGCGCAAACGCACTTGATTAAATTATTATCCGCCCTCCGCATGAGGGCTTGCATTTCCAACCACATCAAATGGAAAGGAAAAATCACAGTATGACAAATCAGAACGTAGGCACGATCGTGACAGTCATCGGTGCGGTACTTGATATCAAGTTCCACCCCGACCATCTGCCCAATCTGCTTAATGCCATCGAGATCGACAACAACGGTCAGAAGCTGGTCGTTGAGGTCGCTCAGCATATCGGCGACGATATCGTGCGCTGCATTGCGATGGGTTCCACCGACGGCCTCGTAAGAGGCATGGAGGCGGTAGATACCGGCGCGTCTATCAAGGTCCCTGTCGGAAAGGAGACCCTTGGCCGTATCTTCAATCTGCTCGGCGAAGCTGTCGATAACAAGCCGCAGCCCGTCACCGAGGAGAAGTGGGAGATCCACCGTCCAGCTCCGAAGTTCGAGGAGCAGGAGGCTTCCAACCAGGTGCTGGAAACTGGTATCAAGGTCGTTGACCTTATCGCGCCGTACCTCAAGGGCGGTAAGATAGGTCTGTTCGGCGGTGCTGGCGTAGGCAAGACCGTCCTCATCATGGAGCTTATCAACAACATCGCTAAGCAGCACGGCGGTATTTCCGTATTCACCGGCGTTGGCGAGCGTACCCGTGAGGGTAACGACCTCTACAACGAGATGACCGAGTCCGGCGTTATCAACAAGACCGCGCTGGTTTACGGTCAGATGAACGAGCCGCCAGGAGCAAGAATGAGAGTAGCGCTTTCCGGACTGACCATGGCGGAGTACTTCCGCGACAAGGAAGGTCAGGACGTGCTGCTGTTCATCGACAACATCTTCCGTTTCACACAGGCAGGTTCCGAGGTTTCTGCGCTGCTGGGCCGTATGCCCTCTGCCGTTGGTTACCAGCCGACCCTGGCTACCGAGATGGGCGCTCTCCAGGAGCGTATCACATCTACGAAGAAGGGCTCCATCACGTCCGTTCAGGCGGTTTACGTTCCTGCGGACGACCTGACCGACCCGGCTCCGGCTACTACATTCGCGCATCTGGACGCTACCACGGTTCTTTCCAGAAACATCGCGTCGATGGGTATCTACCCTGCGGTTGACCCGCTGGAATCCACCTCCCGTATCCTGACCCCGGACATCGTGGGCAAGGAGCACTACGAGGTAGCGAGAGCGGTTCAGTCTATTCTCCAGCGCTACAACGAGCTTCAGGATATCATCGCGATACTTGGTATGGACGAGCTTTCCGACGAGGACAAGCTGACCGTGTCCCGTGCGAGAAAGATCCAGAGATTCCTGTCCCAGCCGTTCTCCGTTGCGGAGGCGTTCACCGGAATGCAGGGCAAGTACGTCCCGCTGAAGGAAACTATCCGCGGCTTCAAGGAGATCATCGAGGGCAAGCACGACGACCTGCCCGAGTCCGCATTCCTGTTCGCAGGAACGATCGACGAGGTCATCGAGAAGGCAAAGAAGGGCTGATCGGAGGTAATATATGACGCCGTTCAGATTAGAGATAATCACGCCCGAAAAGACGTTTTTCGACGGTGAAACGGAGCAGATAATCGCCCGCACCACTGTCGGAGATGTTGGTATCCTGAATGGGCACGAGCCCTATTGCGCAGCACTGGGCATAGGGCAGATGCGGGTGATGATCGACGGGAAATTCCGCCGTGCGGCTACTTCCGGCGGTATCATAAAGGTATCGAAGGAAAAGACCGTTATCCTGGTTCAGTCCTGCGAATGGGCTGAGGATATCGATGTGAACCGTGCCGAGCACGCAAAGCAGGTCGCAGAGGAGCGTATGAAAGCTGCGGCAGGCGATAACGAGTTCCGCCTTGCAGAGGCTAAGCTCAAGCGTGCGCTCAA
>CAKSHG010000096.1 GCA_934456315.1 uncultured Oscillospiraceae bacterium
TATCTGCAAAAAAGCACTGAAAAACCGCGCACGGAGGAAGCGCAGTTAATGCTAAACTACGCCATTCGCCGTTGAATGCGTGATGATCCAGTGCTGACATATTCGCCGGGACCTTATCATCTCGGCTCAACAATAAATTTCATAGCAGTGCGCTCGTCGCCGTCTATCTCGACGGTGGTGAACGCCGGAATGCAGATCAGGTCGACTCCGACCAGCGCCATGTAGCTGCGCGCGATAGCAATGGATTTCACTGCCTGATTCGCCGCGCCGGCGCCAACAGCCTGCACCTCGACCTCGCCATTCTCGCGAATGACCGCCGCAATCGCGCCCGCAACTGATTTCGGTACGGAATGCGCCGATACCTTTACGATCTCCATATTGTCACCTTTCACCCCTTGGGTGCCTTTCGTTCTGCAGGTTTCCCGCTCTGCTGATTCAGCCTATAAGTTGTCTGTATCTCTCTATCGAACTGCACCTGCCGGTCTTTGTGTCTATATCCAGCAGTACGCCGTTCATCTCAATTTCGCCCTCCGCGAATCTGTGCCGCCTCGGGTAATAAGTCAGGAAACGCTCGATTATGATGTCCTTTTCAACGCCGAGTATGGACTCCTTTGGACCGGTCATGCCAGCGTCGGTGATGTATCCGGTGCCGTCGATGACCTGCTCGTCGGCGGTCTGGACATGCGTGTGAGTTCCCAGCACGGCGGACACTCTGCCCGCGAGGTAGTAGCCCATCGCGCGCTTTTCCGAGGTAGCCTCCGCATGGAAATCCACGATCTTTATCCGCGCGTCAACGCTCTCCAGGATACGGTCGACGCAGTGGAACGGATTTTCCAGAGGCTGCATGAACGTCGTACCCATCAGGTTTATCACCGCGATGGAGTACGCCCCGCGGTCAAGCTCGCAGACTCCGCGCCCGATAACATCGTCGCCGTAGTTCGCGGGACGGATTATCGTGCTGCTGCGCTCCCAGTCTGCCTCCATGGTTTTCTGACGGAAGCAGTGATTGCCGGTGGTTATAACGTCCGCGCCAGCTTCAAATATAGCCTCGGCGGAGGCGGGATTTATGCCGTTGCCCTCTGCGGAGTTCTCGCCGTTGACGATGACGATCTCCGCTCCGAGCTTCTGCTTGGCGCCGCGGAGCGCCTTTTTGAGCGCTTCGCAGCTCCTCATTCCCACCACGTCGCCGATGAAAAGTATCTTCATTATCTGTAGATTATCTGATCTCTGCCGGGGCCTATTCCCAGGAACTTGATCGGGCAGCCGCACAGTTCCTCAAGGCGCTTAACGTAAGCCTGCGCCTTTTCGGGGAGCTCCTCAAAGCTCTTGCAGGAGGAGAGGTCGCCCTCGTAGCCCTCGATCTCCTCGTAAACAGGGCTGCACTTTGCAAGCTCCTCGAGAGTTACGGGGAAATCCTTCAGGGTCTGTCCATCGGTGGTCTTGTAAGCCACGCATACCTTCAGGACAGGGAGTCCCGCAAGGGTATCGAACTTGTTGATCGCAAGGGAGGTCAGACCGTTTACGCGTACTGCGTGACGCATGATAACAGCGTCGAACCAGCCGGTACGTCTGGGACGTCCTGTAGTGGTGCCGTACTCGCCGCCCTTTTCGCGGATATAGTTGCCGGTTTCATCGAACAGCTCGGTCGGGAACGGACCGTTGCCTACACGGGTAGTGTAGCTCTTGCCTACGCCGATGACCTCGTCGATCATCTTAGGACCAACGCCTGTGCCTACGCACGCGCCGCCTGCGATGGGGTGGGAGGAAGTAACGAACGGGTAAGTACCGAAGTCGATGTCAAGCAGTGTAGCCTGCGCGCCCTCGAACAGCACGTTCTTACCTGCCTGGTAAGCCTCGAAGGTGATAACGGACGCGTCCGCCATGTACTTTGCGAGCTTCTCGCCGTAGCCCTTGTATTCCTCGTAGATAGCGTCGAGGTCGCATGCTTCGCCGCCGTAAACCTTTGTAATTACAAGGTTCTTCAGCTCGCCGGTTTCCTGGATCTTCTTCTTGAGAGCCTCGGGGTGAACCAGGTCGTACATGCGGATACCGATACGCTCGTCCTTATCGGTATAGCAGGGACCGATACCTCTGCCTGTGGTGCCGATATTCACGCCGGTCTGCTTTGCCTTGAACTCCTCGGACAGCTTGTCGAGCAGTCTGTGCCAGGGCATGATGATGTCTGCACGGGCGTCGATGCGGAGATTGTCGCAGGTAACGCCACGCTCGTTCATGTTCTTTATTTCCTCAAGCAGCACTGCGGGGTCAACTACAACGCCGCTGCCGATAAGGCAGAGGGTTTCGGGGTACAGGATACCGGAGGGGAGCAGGTGCAGCTTGTAGACCTGGTCGCCGTGAACAACGGTGTGACCCGCATTGTTTCCGCCGCTGGAACGTACTACGACATCAGCCTTTGCAGCCATGATGTCGATGATCTTGCCCTTGCCCTCGTCGCCCCACTGGGTGCCGACAATAACACTTGATGACATTTGAATGATCCTCATTTCTGAAAATAGAGTAGTCGGGAGATTTAAACATACCCCCACATATTAATATTATATCACATACCAATTCTGAATTCAAGGTCTTTTGAGAATTTTTTCTTGAATGCAAGAAAATTCCGCCCCCATAAGGAGCGGAAAACAGATTTCAGGAAAAAGGCTTATTCAGCATATTCTCAATTTATTTTATGATTTTTTCAATTTATTTAAAAATTTGTCGCTGTCAAAGCCGCCCACGACTGAATCACCACTCTTCCAGAATAATAATGATTAAGAACGATATTTCGAGTATCGCGTATATAATTCGTCAGCGAAATCCTTTAGGAAGGTCTGATCAAAAGCATTATTGAAAAATAGCTCATTATCCTTGGTATCATCGCATAAATATTCCATAACAGAGATATACCCATTTTTACATGGAACAAATTTCAAAAATTTATGATACCCATATGTTTCCTCAATTTCCGCTGTTCCGGTCAAGCTATCATAAATGCCCTTTAAACCAATTGAAAATAAAGCAAAGTTCTTTATGTCTATATCCATAGACAAAATCGCAGAATAGCATTCACTTTTAACAGATACTGTCATAATAGTATTTGAAGGGTACTTTATATCCTGCTCGGAAATGCTTAGCTCCATAGATAAAGAAAACCCGTCTGCAATTAATGTATGTGCTGCCATCAGCCACCTCAATACTATAAATTGATTTCGGAATTTTAATTTCAAAGTCACAAAAAAGAGGGAAGCTCCAGCTTCCCTCCTGTGTGCCGTTATCAGCCCTGTGCCTGAGCCTTTCTCTTTGCCTCGATATCAGCAAGAGCGTCCTTTCTGGACAGGTTGATCCTTCCCTGGTTGTCGATCTCCATAACCTTAACGATTATCTCGTCGCCAACCGAAACTACGTCCTCGACCTTCTCAACGCGGTGGTTGTCCAGCTTGGAGATGTGCACCATGCCGTCCTTGCCGGGAGCGATCTCTACGAATGCGCCGAAGTTCATGATACGAACGACCTTGCCCTTGTAGATAGCGCCGATCTCCGGCGGGTTAACGATGGTGGAAATAACCTGAACGCAAGCGTTCGCCTTGTCAAGGTCAAGACCGCAAATGAATACGTTGCCGTCGTCGTCGATGTCGATCTTAACGTCGAAGTCAGCGCAGAGCTTCTGGATGACCTTGCCGCCCTTGCCGATAACTTCGCTGATCTTGTCAACCGGTACCTTGGTGTGGATCATCTTCGGAGCGTACTTGCCGACTGTCTTTCTCGGCTCGGGGATAGCCTTGAGCATTATCTCGTCAAGGATATAGTCGCGTGCCTTGTGGGTCTTTGCGAATGCAGCCTTGATTATCTCCGGAGTCAGGCCGTCGATCTTGAGGTCCATCTGGATAGCGGTGATACCATCGTGAGTACCAGCTACCTTGAAGTCCATATCGCCGAAGAAGTCCTCAACGCCCTGGATATCTACCATTGTATCCCATCTGTCGCCCTCGGTGATAAGACCGCAGGAGATACCTGCAACCGGCTTCTTTATCGGAACGCCGGCGTCCATCAGAGCCAGTGTGGAACCGCAAACGGAACCCTGGGAGGTAGAACCGTTGGAAGAAAGCACCTCGGATACCAGACGGATAGCGTAGGGGAACTCCTCAACGCTCGGGATTACGGGGAGCAGCGCTCTCTCTGCAAGCGCGCCGTGACCTATCTCACGTCTGCCGGGGCCTCTGCTTGCCTTGGTTTCGCCAACGGAGTAAGCCGGGAAGTTGTAGTGGTGCATGTAACGCTTGCCCTCTTCCTCGTCAAGACCCTCCAGCTTCTGGCTGTCGGAAACGGGACCGAGTGTGCAGATAGTCATTACCTGGGTCTGACCTCTTGTGAACAGACCGGAGCCGTGTACTCTGGGCAGCATGCCGACTTCAGCAGCCAGCGGACGGATCTCGTCCATCTTTCTGCCGTCAACGCGCTTGTTGTCGTCGAGCAGCCAGCGGCGTACCACGAACTTCTGGAGCTTGTATATAGCCTCGTCGATCATGGCGATCTTCTCGGGGTAAACTTCATCGAACTTTGCGTGGATATCGTCAACGATGGGCTTCAGGCGCTCCTCGCGGATATTCTTGTCGTCAGTGTCGAGGGCGTATCTGATGCGCTCGATAGCGAAATCAGAGATAGCGTCGAACATGTCGTGGTCAACTTCCTGGGACTCGAACGCGAACTTCGGCTTGCCGATCTGCGCCTGAATGTCCTTGATGAACGGAATGAGGGACTTGACGATCTCGTTGTGACCAGCCATGATAGCGTCGAACATGACGTCGTCGGTGACTTCGTTCGCGCCAGCCTCGATCATTACTACCTTCTTCTCGGAGGAAGCAACGGTCAGGTTCAGGTCGGACTTGCCTCTCTGCTCAAGGTTAGGCATGAGCACGATCTCGCCGTCTACCAGACCTACGGAGATACCGCCGATCGGACCGTTCCACGGAATATCGGAGATGGAAACCGCGATGGAAGCGCCGATCATGCCGAGGATTTCAGGGGAGCAGTCGGGATCAACTGCGAGAACTGTCATAGTGATGGCAACGTCGTTGCGCATGTCCTTCGGGAACAGCGGGCGCATAGGACGGTCAACAACTCTGGAAGTCAGGATAGCCTTCTCGGAGGGTCTGCCCTCTCTCTTGAGGAAGCCGCCGGGGATCTTGCCCACAGCGTAGAGCTTCTCCTCGTAGTCAACGGAAAGCGGGAAGAAATCCACGCCGTCGCGGGGCTTAGCGCTTGCCGCTACGTTTACCATGACTACGGTTTCGCCGTATCTTACCCAGCAGGAGCCGTTAGCAAGACCGCATACCTTGCCGGTTTCAACGGTCAGCTCTCTGCCTGCGAACATTGTCTTGAAAACTCTGTAATTTTCGAACATTGCATTTATTCCTTTCAATAAAAATCAAATTTACTGAAGGCACAGTGATAGCAATTAAAGTCAATATCCGGCTGCCCGGATACTCAATTTAATGCTAAGACCTGCGCCTTAGTAAAAAAGGCAGCACTGTTTCGTGCGCAGCGCTGCCCTTTACTCCATAGATTACTTACGGATACCCAGCTTAGCGATGATCGCACGGTAGCGTTCGATATCCTTCTTCTGGAGGTAGTTCAGAAGGTTTCTTCTGTGACCTACCATCTTCAGAAGACCACGACGGGAGTGGTGATCCTTCTGGTGAACCTTGATGTGCTCGGTGAGCTCGTTGATTCTCTGGGTGAGAATAGCGATCTGTACCTCAGGAGAACCTGTGTCGTGATCGTGCAGGCGGTTAGCCTCGATTACGGAAGTCTTTTCTTCTTTTCTTAACATGATAACACCTCATTGAATTTATTCCGGTATCGCAGCAGAGGGACTAGGGTGTATCTCCTGTCGGAGCATTATCCGCTCGCCGGGAATCCGGTATGGTCGTGCGCATTGCCCGCGCACAACACACATATTATATCACACTTTTTCAGCTTTGTAAAGTGGTTTTTACGATTTTTTCGAAAAAAGTGCGATTATTTTTCTGCTTCGCGGAGCTTGCGGAAGTTCCACGCGTCGCGGCACATCTCCTCGAGGGTCTTTTCAGCCTTCCAGCCGAGCTCCTTTTCTGCGAGGGAGGGGTCTGCGTATGTGGTCGCAGCGTCGCCGGGACGGCGCGGTCCGATGGTGTAGCCCAGGTCGATACCGTTCACGCGCTGGAACGTATTGAGGATATCCAGAACGGAATAGCCGTGGCCTGTTCCGAGGTTGTAGGCGGGAACGCCGGTTATCTGGCGTGCCTTTCTAACTGCGGCAACATGGCCCTTCGCGAGGTCTACGACGTGGATATAGTCGCGCACGCAGGTGCCGTCCGGAGTGGGATAGTCGTTGCCTGCGACTGCGAGCACGTCGCGCTTGCCGGTAGCCTTGTCAAGCACGATAGGCATGAGGTTGTTCGGGATTCCGTTGGGATCCTCGCCGATGAGTCCGCTCTCGTGCGCGCCGACCGGGTTGAAGTAGCGCAGCAGTATCATCGTCCAGGAGTCGTCTGCGGCGTACATCTCGCGGCAGAGGTTCTCGATGATGAGCTTGGTGCTGCCGTAGGGATTTATCGCGGACAGCGGGAAATCCTCCTTTACGGGGACGCTCGCGGGGATACCGTAAACCGTCGCGGAGGAGCTGAACACGAACTTCGTGCAGCCGTACTTCTTCATCGTTTCAAGAATGTTGAACGTACCGCGCAGGTTGTTGGAATAGTACATCAGCGGCTTCTTAACGCTCTCGGGAACGCACTTGTAGCCTGCGAAGTGGATCACCTGCTCGATGTCATTTTCAGCGAATATCTGGTCTACTGCGGCGATGTCGAGCATGTCCGCTTCGTAGAACTTGAAGTCCTTTCCGGTGATCTTCCTGATACCGTCAAGGGCGCGTGAATTTGAATTGTAGAAGTTGTCCATCACGACGATGTCTTCGCCCGCGTTAAGCAGCTCAACGCAGGTGTGGGAGCCGATGAACCCTGCTCCGCCTGTTACCAGAATAGCCATAACCTGACCCTCCAAATGATGTCAGCCGGAGTATTCCCCCGACCCCAAAAATACACATTAATTATAACGCTTTCAGCGGATTTTGTCAACTATTTTCCCGCGCAAAACTAAAAAATCCCCCGGGAAACCTCCCGGGGGATCTAATCGTCAACGTTCACGTCATGCTTCGCAAGATAATCCCGCAGGTCGGCGCGGATACGGGAAAGCCGGGTCTTGACCGCCGTTTCGGTCATGCCCATGCCCTCCGCGATATCCCTTACCGACATGTTGAAGTAATACCGCGCCGTGAAGATATCGCGGTTCTTCGCCTTGCTGGAGTGCAGAAAATCGTTCAGCAGCCGCGTTATCTCGCGGCAGTCTGCGGTGTCCTCCACCGCCGCCGAATCCGGCAGTACCTCCGCCAGCTCGCCGTAAAGCTCCTCGCAGGAGCGCCGCTTCAGGCTGTCGTAGTGGTTCAGCGCGGTATTCCGGACTATCCGGCAGAGGTAGCCGCACAGCGACTCCGGGCGCCGCGGCGGTATAGCGTTCCACAGCTTGACGTAGCTGGTGCTCACCGCCTCCTCCGCGTCCTCATAGCGCTTGAGGATACCT
>CAKSHG010000097.1 GCA_934456315.1 uncultured Oscillospiraceae bacterium
ACGGTGCTGCCCTCGTTGGTGCTGCCCATTCTGTCAGTTGCTCCTGATTTGAACAGCATAGCTTCTGCTAATGCGGTCTTTCCGCTTCCGCCGTGGCCGGCAAGTAATATGTTTCTGATTTTGTCAGCAGTGAATGTCATAGGTAGACCTCCGAATTTAATATTTGCAGCCCGTTTGTTTTTCGAACTCCATGGTTCTATTATATAGTAAAGCTGTACAAAAATCAACCTGTTTTGTGAAGTTTTTTATTGCTCGATATACAAATTCCAGATTATGTTTTGTGCAACTTCTACAATTCGAACGCTAAAATAGCCCTTGATTATGTTACTGTGATAGGATATAATAGTATTAATTCGGAATTTCGGTGTCCCGCTGCGCGGGACATATCTAAATGTAATTTAATTGAAATCCGTCCGGCAAAGCCTGACACATTAATTCCGAATTCCGAATTAAGAATTCCGAATTTAAATATCACTTTTCCCGGAGGAACCCCCTATGAACAACTCACTTCCCCTGACCTGCCCGGTATGCGGCGAAAAAAAAGATCACCCGCCGCGTCTGACGCCTGACGGAAAGACCCTGCGCTGTCCGAAGGGGCACTGCTTCGACATCTCATCAAAGGGATACGTCAACCTGCTGCTGACCCAGCATAAGAACGTCAGGGACCCCGGCGACAGCAAGGAGATGGCGCAGGCAAGGCGGCTGTTCCTCGACAGCGGAGCCTATTCCGGGCTGCGGGACGCATTGTGCGAATGCGCCGCGAAGTACGCTGCGGAAATGGAAAAGCCGCTGACGATGGTGGACTGTGGCTGCGGGGAGGGTTACTACACGGTCGGAATGTACGACGCAGTTCCGGGAATGAAGATGATAGGCGTGGATATCTCGAAGAACGTCCTTGCGGCGGCGCACTCTCGTATCAACGCCAACGGCGTGAAGCGGGACATATTCTGCGCGGCGGCGAGTGTGTTCAGGCTTCCGCTGGAGGATCACTGCGCGGACATGGCGGCGGTGATTTTCGCGCCGTTCCAGCGTGAGGAGCTGCTTCGGGTGGTGAAGCCCGGCGGAGTGATACTGACCGCTATCCCCGGGGAGCGGCACCTCTACGGGCTGAAAGCGGCGCTGTACGACCAGCCGCGGCTCAACGAGGTCAAGCCCTACGACGTCGAGGGCATGGAGTTCCTGGAAAAGCGCGAGGTGAAGTCCACACTGCGGCTGACGAGCCAGGAGCTGCTGAACGCGCTGTTCACCATGACGCCGTATTACTACAAGACCTCCCAGCACGACAGCAGCAGGCTGTACAGCTGGTTCGGAACCCATGACAGCTTCGAAACCGAAACGGAATTCCAGGTGCTGTGCTACCGCGTGAAGTGATGGAAGTTCTCCTTTAAATAGAAACAGCCCGGGACAGAGTGTCCCGGGCTTCGCCTATGTAAGGCTTTATTAGGTCAGAACTATGATGTCATGGAGTCTGCGGGCTATCAGAAGCCGAAACCGCCGCAGAGCGCCTTGAGCATATCGCAGATCTGCTCAAAGCTGCATGCCTTAAAGAAATTGCACATGTTTCGTTACCTCCTGTTGAATTTCCCCGGAAAGGGATAACTCTATTATACATCATCTGGAGGCGACATTCAATGCAAAGATTATGCCAACCCGGGAAAAATCCCCCGGAAAAAATCGCCCCGCCGGTGCGGAGCGATTTTCGTATTTGTCACAGATTTTCCATAATGAAGCGCTCCGCGTCGGCAATGCTGCCCTGCGGGTAGCCGCTGTAGTCCTGCTTGTCGGGATTCTCGACGAATTCGTTCGCGAGGAACACCTTAACACCGAGCTTTTCGGAAACCATGTCCTCGGAAACGCTGTTTCCGACCATTATGCACTCCTCTGGTACTGCGCCTGTCCTGCCGAGTATCTCCTGATAGTACTTCAGATTCGGCTTGCAGTAGGTGCTGTTGTCGTACCAGGTGACTAGCTCGAAATCCTCCGGCGCGAGGTTCACCCATGCCATGCGGGTGCGCACGCCGTCCAGCGGGAATATCGGGTTGGTCGCGAGGACTACCCGCAGCCCCGCGGCTTTCAGGCGCTCTATCATCGGCTTGTGGTCAGGTATGTATTTCAGGCTCGCCTTAGCCTTTTCGAATTCGTGAGTGTAGAACTCGTCGCAGGTCCGGCGCGCGTCGGGAAGTTTCGGGTTCATTGCGTTGAACGTTTCCCAGAAAGCCTCAGAATTCAGCCTGCTGCCGTCGTTCATTATCATCGCCTTTGTGCCTGCCCAGACCGACTTTACAGTATGCTGCGGCTCATAGCCCATTGGAGCAAGCCGCTTGCAAAGTTCGCTGAAATAGATCTTGATGAAATCGTCCTGCTCGAAAGGGAGCAGAGTGCCGTCCAGGTCAAACAGTACTGTTTTCGTCATTCGGTTTCTCCTTTGCGGATTTTTCCGCAGCCTTGCGGCGCTCGATGGCGGCGTGCTGCTTTTCTATCTTCTTGAGGTAGGAATCCTTTGCTTCATCGTCGGACTTGTAGACGGAGCGTGTTACTGTCCAACGGTCAGCGGCGGCGCGTTTGCAGACCACCTTAACAAGGAACTCGCCGTGCTCCGGGCAGGTGCAGATGTTGTTCTTGCGCACCGCTCCCAGGGAGAGCCACTCGCCGTTTGAAAGCGGCTTTCCGCACTCCGGGCAGGGAATGGACGTGATATTCTTATCGGAAGTGACAGTGCGGATATCGCGGATATCCCGGAAAGCCTCCCGGGCGATTACCGGGCGCACTCCCGGCGACATTCCGGCGTACTCCGCAAGCCCCTTCTTCATATCCAGCCTGCGGCAGACCTCATAGGTGAACCACGCGTCGTTCATCGCGTCGTGCGCCTGGGCGTCCATCGGGATACTGAGCTTTTCCACCGCGTCGGAGAGCGAGCACTGGACGCGCTCGCTGTCCACCTGATTCTTGTAGATGAGCTGGAGATTGACGTAATCGCTGCCGTACTGCGGATCCAGCCCGTGAAGCTCGAGATTATCCGCGAGCATCGCGATGTCGTCGAATCCCCAGGTGATGAACCGGAATTCCGGACCGCACCATTCCCGGAGCCTTGCGAAAGCCTCGGGAAATTTCTCGCCCTTTGAGAGCATGGCGCTGGTTATTCCGGTGATTTTTTCAACGTGGCGGTTCATCTTCTTGTAGTATTTCGGAGCAACGTTGATTTTCAGGCGGTCGATGAGGTCGAAGTTCTCGTCGCACTTCACCGCTCCTATCTGGATTATCTCGCCCCGGAGCAGCACCGGCTTTTCCACGGTATGTGCGCGGTCGAGCGCCTGGTTCCACTCCATGTCAAGTATGATATAGTTCATTCACGCGCTCCCTTAAAGCATGAGCTTTCCGCCGACGTTCTCGTGGCGCCATGCAACGAAGTCGTCGTAGGTCCCCTGGCGGTCGAGGCAGCCGTTTTCGGTTATCTCGATTATGCGGTTAGCGGCGGTTTCGAGTATCTCATGGTCGTGGGAAGCGAACAGCAGGTTGCCCTTGAATTCGGACAGACCGTTGTTTACGGCGGTGATGGACTCGAGGTCGAGGTGGTTGGTCGGACGGTCGAGAATGAGCACGTTGCTCTGGAACAGCATCATTCTGGAGAACATGCAGCGTACCTTTTCGCCGCCGGAGAGCACGTTGACCTGCTTGAAAACGTCGTCGCCGCTGAACAGCATGCGCCCGAGGAATCCGCGCAGATAGCTCTCTGTTTCGTCCTTGGAGTACTGGCGCATCCAGTCGATGATGGAAAGCTGGCAGTTGTCGAAGAACGCGCTGTTGTCGTTCGGGAAGTAGCTTACCGAGGTGGTTGATCCCCACTTGAACGTACCCTCGTCCGGCTCCATTTCCTCCATGAGGATCTTGAACAGCGTAGTTACTGCGATCTCGTTGTTGCCGACAAACGCTATCTTGTCGCCCTTGCCGACGGTGAAGCTCACGTTGTTGAGCACCTTGACGCCGTCAACGGTCTTGGAAAGCCCGGTCACCTGGAGGATATCCTTGCCGACCTCGCGCTCCATGTCGAACGCGATGTAGGGGTACTTTCTGGAGGAAGCGGGAAGTTCCTCAACGGTCAGCTTGTCGATGAGCTTGCGGCGGGAGGTCGCCTGCTTGGATTTGGACTTGTTCGCGGAGAACCGCGCGATGAAGTTCTGGAGTTCCTTTATCTTTTCCTCTGCGCGCTTGTTCTGCTGCTTTATCATGCGCTGAATGAGCTGGGAGGATTCATACCAGAATTCGTAGTTGCCGACGTACATCTTGATCTTTCCGTAGTCGATATCCACGATGTGGGTGCAGACGTTGTTCAGGAAGTGACGGTCGTGGGATACTACGATGACTGTACCGAAGTACTCCGCGAGGAAGTCCTCCAGCCAGGAAACCGCCTCGACGTCGAGGTGGTTGGTAGGCTCGTCCATCAGGATAATGTCAGGATTTCCGAACAGGCACTGCGCGAGCAGCACCTTGACTTTTTCGTTACCGGTCAGGGAGTCCATCTTCTGGTAGAGTATCTCCTCGGGAAGTCCCAGACCCTGTATCAGCTTGGAAGCGTCGGATTCAGCCTCCCAGCCGTTGAGCTCTGCGAATTCCGCCTCCAGTTCGGAAGCGCGGGTGCCGTCCTCCTCGGAGAAATCCTCCTTGGCGTAGAGCGCGTCCTTTTCCTTCATGATGTCGTAAAGGCGCTTGTTGCCGAGGATCACGGTGTCCTGCACGGTGTATTCGTCGAACGCGTAGTGATCCTGGCGGAGCACCGACATGCGAAGCTCCGCGGGCTTGGAAACGCTGCCCTTGGTAGGCTCAAGGTCGCCGCAGAGCACCTTGAGGAATGTGGATTTTCCGGCGCCGTTCGCGCCGATGACGCCGTAGCAGTTGCCGGCGGTGAATTTCAGGTCTACGTCCTTGAAAAGAAGCTGTCCGCCGAAGCTGACGCTTACATCAGATACTGTTATCAATTCTATTCTCCTTTTTCATGTTGATAGGTACACATACAATATCAGTATAACACATTCCGGCAGGAATTACAAGTGTTTTGGGCGATTTTTTCCGGAATAATCCGTGACCGGGCGCATATACATTATAAAAGAAAAACCCCGGCACTATTGCGCCGAGGCAACAGGCAGCCGATAAACCGCCATCTGCGTTGTCACTCCTCACGGCGACAGGCACAAAGCCTGGTCGCCGTGAGGGTTCCTAGCATCTGACGATTTCTCGGCAGCCTGGACATATATGTAAGTATATCAGTTGAGCTTGTTGAGCTCTGCGAGGCACTCGGAGCAGATGTTCTTGCCCTTGAATACGGTGATACCGCTTGCGTTTGCACAGAATGCGCATGCGGGCATGTACTTCTTGAGAATGATCTGATCGTCCTCAACGTAGATCTCAAGGCTGTCCTTGATTCCGATGTCGAGGGTTCTTCTAAGCTCTATCGGGATAACGATTCTTCCGAGCTCGTCAACTTTTCTTACGATACCAGTAGACTTTACCATAACTTTTTCCTCCTGAATCTGACTGCCGCGTTAAATTCTGGAATGCGCGGGCAGTACTTTTGTCCTTATTCAACGTTTTTTACAGCTTATTGCTGATTTCTTGCACATTATACCATGTTTTGGTCGAGATGTCAATTTGAAATCTGAAATATTCTGTCAAAAATTGTCGCAAACAATACAAAATATGATAAATAAAAGTGTCACTGATATAACACAACAGGAGGTGCATATCAAGGATAACGGCTATGCTATGCGATTTGCTATTTCATACAATATCGTATATTCAACTGGAAATAAATTAGTGATATAGGAAATTTGTATGGAAATATGGAAATTAATATTAAATCTAGTGATACAAAACATACATTGCATAAGGAGCTGATGGCATACGAAAGCGATACTGATGATACTTCCAGCGGCGGCGATAGTGTGCGGGATAGTAACCGGCAGGATCGCGGAGGTGTCCGCGGCGGTGCTGGAAAGCGCGTCCGGCGCGGTGACGCTGGCGCTCACTCTCTGCGGGGCGATGGCGCTGTGGAGCGGCTTAATGAAAGTAGCCGAGGAAGCCGGAGCGATGAAAGCGATGTCAGCGCTTCTGTCGCCGGTGGTGGGATCACTGTTCCGGGGACTGGAAAAAGGCGGACGCGCTGCGCAGCTCATTTGCATGAATCTATCCGCGAATATCCTGGGACTCGGCAACGCCACCACGCCGCTGGGAATAAGCGCGATGGAAGCGATACAGCAGGAGGAGGGCGGCTCCCCGGGCGATCCGGCGAGCGACAACATGATAATGCTGACCGTGCTGAACACCGCGAGCCTGCAAATTATCCCGGCGACTGCGGCTGCGCTGATGACCGCGCACGGCGCGGCGCGCCCGATGGAGATACTTCCCTGCGTGTGGATAGTTTCGGCGTATTCCCTGGCGGCTGCGGTGGGCGCCGCAAAGCTGCTCGGGCATTTTTCCAGGAGGAAGGAACGTGCAGATAACTGATTTTGTGGTCCCGGTGCTGTTCGCCGGGATAATGATATTCGGCGCCGTCCGCAGGGTGGACGTGTTTCAGGTGTTCTGCGAGGGCGCGGCGGGAGGGTTGAAAACCACAGTGGAGATCCTCCCGGCGCTGGTCCTGCTGCTTGTCAGCGTGGGAATGCTCCGCGCCTCCGGGGCGGTGGAGCTGCTGACCGGGCTGCTGGAGCCGCTGTGCGGTCTTGTAGGATTCCCGCCGGAGTGCATGCAGATGGTATTGCTGCGTCCGTTTTCCGGCAGCGGAGCTATCGCGGTCTACGACGGGATAGCCGCGCAGTACGGTGCGGACAGCTTCCCCGGGAGGGTCGCCGCAGTGCTGCTTGGGTCGTCGGAAACGACGTTCTATACGGTCGCAGTGTACTTTTCGGCGGTGAAAGTGAAGAACACCCGCTATGCTGTCCCGGCGGCGCTTGCCGCGGACTGCACCGCCTGGATAGTCTGCGGACTGGTGGTCAGCGCGCTGCTGGGGACAGGCTGAATAAAGCGAAGCGCAACAAAATCAGACGCGTGAATATGCTCGTTCGAACGGTCGATTTTGTTTTATTCGGTGATTCTCTGGGATAAACCTGCTCTTGATTTTTTGCATATATTGTTGTATAATAGTATAAAGCAAAAAAATGGAGTGATGACGATGATCATTTTGCCTGAACAGGTCACAAAAGCGATAGACACGCTGGAAAAGTCAGGCTATGACGCATATATAGTCGGCGAGTGCGTCCGGGAGCTGCTTCTCGGGAACGACCCGCAGGACTACGATATAGTGACGAACGCCGGAATAAACGACATCCTGTTCGCGTTCCGGGATTACCGTATCTCCGACGAGGGAATGAAGCGCGGCGAGATACTGGTGACCGTAGTCGGCATGATAATCCAGATATCCCCCTACCGCCGCGAGGTGGTAGGCAACCGCGTGATGTACGCCGAGGACCTGGAAACCGACCTTTTCCGCCGTGGATTCACGATGAACGCGATGGCGTACAGCCCACGCACCGGGCTTATCGACCCGTTCGGAGGGCGGGCGTCGCTGCG
>CAKSHG010000098.1 GCA_934456315.1 uncultured Oscillospiraceae bacterium
TTGACGCAGTTCCTAAGCCTTTCTACCAGCTCGTCGGCTCTGCCGCTGTCCTCGGTCTGATAGCCCCGGTATACGAGAAAGTCGGTCATCTGATAGAGCTTATTCCTTATGTGATCCAGATCCTTGCCGCTGAAAATGCCGTCATGCTCGGCGGCATATCCTGCTATCATCTTTTCGCGGAGCGTCTTTATTGAGAAACCCGTGTTCTTGTATTTCTTTGTGATGAGGAACTCGTAGTACTCCCTTGCCAGTCCGGGCAGGTCGCTGTCCCTGCATATTTCCTGGAGTATCTGTAAATTCACCTTGTTGGTTTCGGCGAAACCTCCGTTTATCTCGGTTACTGCGCGGTCGTACAGCTTGTCGAGGACGTCCGTGAATTCACGGTCCAGACTGCCCGGCTCGTCGAGCTTATAAAGCCAGGATTCCGCCTCTCCCTTTTCGCTGTGGACGCACCAGTGGCGGAGCTTTGCGAGCATTGCGAGTATCGCGTATATTTCGTTTTCGCTGCGCCGGGAAGCTTTTTTCCCGACGCCCCCGCCGCCGTCATAAAAGGCGTCGGCAAAGTACCCGAGCCTGGGGAGCTTCGTGAATTCTCTGAACTTCGCAAGGTCTGTTTCCCTGAGGCTGAATTTTTCGAAGGTCTTGTCGGTGGTCATGTTTGAGAAGAAATCCCAGTTCTCCGGGGAATCGTCGGCGAACATGTTGTTCAGCGCGTATACTGCGTTCGTCGAGTATACCGCGAGTATCTTCTCGATGTCAAGAATGTTGTAAATTAGCTGGATATGCAGACTGTCGTCAAACTCCCTGCCGAAGAACGCCTGCTCAAGCGTCGGCTTCAGGCACAGCATATCCGTCGGGACCGACATTTCGCCGTCGTGGCGCAGCGGATTATCCGTGACGCCGATCCACTTTTTGCCCTTTACGGTGTACTTCGCTTTTGAAACATCGACAAAGTCATAGGCGGCGGGGTTCGCCTCATATTTACGGTCGACGCCGACTATTTTCTTCTCAAGGACGGCGTCGTTTCCTTTTCCGAACGAAGTCATGTAGACTGCGTCGTTAACGGCAAAGACTGATTTCACGCCTGCGGCTTTCGCCAGGGATTTGCTCCTGCCGGGATTAGCGGCTAAGTATTCCTGCTGCTCCTGCATGTCCTTCTTGAGCTTCTGCTCCTCCGCCTGCTTTTTGTACTTTTCTTTTTTATCAAGATTCTGCTTTTCGCGCAGCTCCGCTCTTGACATCTTTTTTCGCATGACAGATACCTCTTTTCGAGTTGATATTCATGGAACCTCTACAATATTATTATATCTCAAAATATGACAATCGTCAACTATAAAATGTTATCATGCCTGATATAATTCTGGCTGTTAACAAAAAAGCGGCAGGCAAACCTATTGAAAACCTGCGGCGGATATGCTATAATCATATAAAAAGTATGATCGAGGGACAGCGTATGAGCAAAAAAGAAAAACAGGAAAAGCGAAGCAAAAATAGTCAGCTGCTGCCGCTTTTCCTGTCATTTCTGAAAATAGGGGCGTTCACGTTCGGCGGGGGAGCGGCGATGATACCGCTTATCCAGAAAGAGGCGGCGGAACGCCACAAATGGGTCACCGACGAGAACATAGTTGAGATAGTGGCGATAGCCGAAAGCACTCCCGGACCTATCGCGGTCAACGCCGCGACTTTCACCGGGTACCACGCCGCCGGGGTCCCTGGAGCGGCGATCGCGACGGTGGGAGTGGTGCTTCCGGCGTTCCTGGTGATAGCCGCGGTGTCCTCTGCGCTGACGCTTTTCGGAGGGAATCAGTGGGTGCGCTGGGCGTTCGGAGGTATCCGTGCCGGGGTCCTTGCGCTCATCGTGAAGTCCCTCGCCGGAATGTACCGGCAGTGCCCGAAGAACGCGCTTTCCTACGTCATTACGGCTGGAGTATTCATCGCGGCGGGGTTCCTGAACGTCAGCGTACTGCTGCTGATAGTGCTCTGTGCGCTGCTGGGGCTTTTCTTCACGCTGCGGAAGCGGGGTGGGGAACAGTGATATATCTCGAACTGCTGCTGACGTTCCTGAAAATAGGCGCGTTCACGTTCGGAGGCGGCTACGCCATGCTCCCGATGATACAGGAGGAGGTGAAGTCCCACGGCTGGCTTGATACCGCCGAGCTGGTGGATTTCATCGCCGTCAGCGAGAGCACTCCCGGACCGTTCGCGGTGAACATCTCGACGTTCGTCGGAATGCGCACTGCCGGTATCCTCGGCGCGTTATGCGCAACGTTCGGAGTGGTGCTGCCGTCGTTCGTCATCATACTCGTCGTCGCGAAGTTCTACGAAAAATTCCGGGAAAGCAGCGCCGTGAAAGGCTGCATGAACGGGCTGAAGCCCGCGGTCGTGGGACTTATCGCCGCCGCGCTGGTCACCACAGGTCAGGCGGTGTTCTTCCCCGCGGGGATAAGCGCCGGAGTTTTCACAAGTCCCGCGTTCCTGTGCTCCGCCGGGATATTCATCGCGATGCTGGTGCTTTCGTTCCGGAAGCTCCACCCGATCCTCATCATCGTTATATCGGCTGCGCTGGGAGTGCTGACCGGCTGGTGCTTCGGATTATAGCGGGGGCTTACCCCCGGCTTCCTCCGCGCCGGAGATGGTCTGTTCCCGGCGGCGGGGAAGTATCCTGGGCAAACTCTGAAATAAACAAATCGACCCGGTGAGCGCGCTCACGGGTCTGATTTTGTTTTATTCAGCATGTGCCTGGTACGCGTATCTCCTTGAGATACCTCCGTATCAGTAGTTGTACTTCTTTTTCTTTACGGCGAGGAAAATGTTCGAGATGATAAACGCGCAGACCTCCGCAAACGCGACGGATATCCAGACGCCGTCCAGCTTGAGGAATATCGGGAGTATCAGCACCGCCGCCAGCTGGAACACTAGTGTACGCAGGAACGAAACCGCCGCCGAGATGGCGCCGTTGTTGAGCGCGGTGAAGAACGACGAGGTGAAGATGTTGAATCCCGAGAACAGGAACGTGAACGAGAACAGCCGGAACGCGTGCACCGTCATTTCGTACAGACCCTGGTCGTATCCCACGAAGATATGCGCCAGCGGAGCGGCGAGAAGCTGCGCCAGCCCTACCATCACGACGCCGGCGCAGAGGGTCAGGCGCGTGCTCTTTTTGCGCATGTTCTGCAGTTCGGGGTGGTTCTGCGCGCCGTAGTTGTAGCCGACTATGGGCGCGGTCCCGATGGCGTAGCCGATGTAGATCGCGGCGAATACGAACTGGACGTACATCAGCACTCCGTATGCGGAAATGCCGTCCTGACCGGCAAGCCTGATGAGCTGGTGGTTGTAGAGCATGCTGACTATCGAGGAAGAGATGTTCGTCATCAGCTCCGAAACGCCGTTGTAGCACGCCTGACCTATCGGGCGCAGCTCCATGCGGGTCAGTACTATGCGCAGCTTGCTGCCGTTGTTCTTCTTGAGGAAGAACAGCAGCGGGAGCAGTCCGCCGACGGTCTGGCTAATTCCGGTGGCGAGCGCCGCGCCGACAACTCCCATTTCGAATCCCGCGATGAGCAGCGCGTCCAGTGCCATGTTGGTGAGTCCCGCCGCGACTACGACGGCAAGCCCCATCTTGGGGCGCTCCGCAGTGACGAGGAAGCTCTGGAACACGTTCTGGAGCATGAAGAACGTGTTGAAAATAAGACATGTGCGGGCATAGGTAACGCAGGAGCCGAGCATTTCCTCATCTGCGCCGAGGAACCTTGCGACCGGCTCCGCGAACACGATACCGAGAACCGACAGTGTGACGCCGAGTATCACTGTAAGATATATCATCATCGAGAATATACGGCGCGCCTGTTCGTCGTTCTTTTCGCCGAGGTTCTTGGCAACGAGGGCGCTGCCGCCGGTGCCTATCATGAATCCCACGCCGCCCAGTATCATCAGGAACGGCATGACCAGGTTGACCGAAGCGAACGCGGTCTTTCCCACGAAGTTCGATACGAAGAAGCCGTCGACTACTCCGTATATCGAGGTGAACACCATCATTATCATCGACGGAAGGCAGAACCTCATCAGCCTTGGCAGCGTGAAATGATCCGAAAGCTGGATAACATCTTTATTCTTCATTTTTCTCCTCCAGATTCTCTGTTTTTTATTCTTTCTATTCTTTCCATTTGAGCGTTCAGCCGCTCGTTGTACTTTCCGAGCAGCGATATCAGCAGTTCCTGTTCTCCGTCGGTGAAATCTCCCCACGCTGCGCGCTCCGCAGCTATCACCTGGTCGGAGGTGCTTTCTGCGAGCCGGTCCCCATCAGGGGTCAGCTCCACCAGGCGGCAGCGGCGGTCGGTACCGCAGCGCAGCGTAACGTACCCGCCGCGCTCCAGCTGCTTCACTGCGCTGTTGGTGGTCTGCTTGGGCAGCTGCATGGAGCTTGCTATTTCTTTCTGGGAGCAGCTCCCGTTGCCAAGGCGCAGAAAATACAGTATCCACATCGCGCTGTCCGACAGTCCGAACCGCCTTGCGGCTGCGGAGTATATCTCGTTCTGCTCCTTCCAGAGATTGTTGTATTCTGCGACAGCCTTGTCTGTACGGCTGACGTTCTGCTTGTCATCTATTTCCATTCAGTACCTCGTTTAGTCCGAATACGGACGTTTCTATAGCGAACTCATTTATTATAATCCGAAATCGGACTTTTGTCAAGTGCTTTCTGCATAAATAATGCACGAATGCACACCAAATATATGCAAGTTTGTGATACAATTAATAAAGGTTACCTCTAAAAACCTTGTTTGAGAGAAAATGTGTATAGCACACCGACTGCTTCTTCAAACCTCCTCGTAAGGCATACAGCCTTACTTCGTCGGCTTTCATCGCATTCGGCGCACTCTACCCATTTTCCCTTTTCAAACCGGTTTTTAGAGGTGACCTAAAGGAATGAGTTGAAATTCAGTTGGAAATATGATAAAATACATATATAGTTAATTTGAAAAGGGGGGACGGTCATGAAAAGAGTCTGCGGCAACTGCTTCGCGAGGATAAGCGGGAACGTCTGCCGGAAGTGCGGTCATGTGAACGTCCGCACCCGCATGGAATACGACGCGCTGCCGGTGGGGACGGTGATCGGCGGCAGGTACATAATCGGCAGGCTGATGGGCAGGGGAGGATTCGGAATGATCTACCTTGCCTATGACGAGCAGTCGGAAAAGCCGGTGGCGGTCAAGGAGTTCTTCCCGGACGGGACGGCGGCGCGCTCGCAGGACAACATAAGCGTGGAGCCGATGACCGCTCTCCAGGAGGAAAGCTACAGCGCGGGGCTGGAGCGGTTCTTCAACGAGGCGGAGATCATTTCGGGATTCCGCGAGTGCTCCGAGGTCATCGGGATATACGATGTTTTCCGGGAGAACGGCACAGCGTACTACGCGATGGAGTTCGTGCACGGAGCATCGCTGAAAAACTTTGCGGAAACGAACAGCGCGATCTCTCCGGGGCAGGCGGTGTACATTGCGAAACGTCTGCTTCCATCGCTGAACATACTCCATCAGCGGGGAGTTATCCACCGCGACGTATCCCCGGACAACATAATGCTGTGCGCGGACGGTTCCGTGAAGCTCATCGACTTCGGCTCGGCGCGGTACATTCAGGACAGGACGTGCAGCATGTCCGTGATACTGAAGCAGGGATTTGCGCCGCTGGAGCAGTATCAGCGCCGCGGAGCGCAGGGCGGCTGGACGGACATCTACTCGCTTGGCGCGTCGCTGTTTTACGCGATGACGCTGATAACTCCGGATGACCCGCTGACGCGTCTGGAGGACGACAGCGACTTTGAATTCCAGCTGCACGGGGTGCCGGCTGCACTCTCGGAGATACTGAAAAAGGCGTGCCAGGTGCGGCGGGAGCTGCGCTACCAGAACGCGGAGGAAATGCTGACGGATATCCAGTGCTGCGGGACGGACGCGGTGGAGATAGCTCCGGAGCGCATTCAGCAGGCGATACGAAGCGGTTCTGCGAATGACGAGATAACGCCGCCGGGGCGTTCCGTGTTTCAGACAGCGGCGGCGGCTCTGTCAACTGCGGCGAGCTCCACGGTGGAGTTCTTTTCTGGCATCAGCCGTGCGATAGCGCCGGTCAAGGTCAGGATAGGCGGGGAGATGTTTCCGGTGAATTCAGTGGAGCTGGACCTGTCCGACCGGGAGCTTACCAACGCGCAGATAGTAAACCTCCGTCATATGAAGCGGCTGAAGGTGCTGAACCTGATGTACAATTACATAACTGACCTGTCCTGTCTGGAGGGGCTGACGCAGCTTGAGGAGATACATTTCAGCCACAACAACGTGACGGACATCAGCTTCATGACCAACATGACAGAGCTGCGGAGGATAAGCGCCGAGAATTCGGAGATAACGGACATATCGCCGCTTTCGGGAAAAACGAAACTTGAAGCGGTGTTCATCGGGGACAGCCTGGTGACGGACATAACTCCGCTGAAAAGCGCACGCGGGCTGAAACAGCTTGGCTGCAACGAGCTGCATATCGGCACTCTGGACGCGCTTGAGGGCATGACGGAGCTTGAGATGATATGCCTTGCCGGAAGCGGTCTGTGGAGTATTGCGCCGCTTTCCTCCAGCAAGAAGCTGAAAAACGTGTATATAGGCAGGAACAATGTATCGGATCTTTCGCCGCTCATCGGGTGTGACATTTCGGAAATGTACATTGACCTGAATCAGCTGAACGGGAACCTGGAGGCGTTCCGGGGACTTACGGTGCACGGGTTCATAGTGATGAACGGCAACGGGTACAAGCCGGAGGATATCGAGTATATAAGGTCGACGATCAATGGCGAGGTAGAGATAGAAATCTGACATCAATGAGGGGTATTATATGAAAACGGAAGAGATCGAGGCGAAGATACGCAGGACGAAGCGGCTTGACATGCAGATGATATATGACAATCAGCCGCCGGAGTTCTCAATATATTTGCAGGAGCTGCTAAAGGAGAAGTCGGTCAGGAAAGCGAGTCTTATCAAGGTACTGAACGTTGACCGGAATTACGGGTATCAGATGCTGAATGGAACGCGTGTCCCGACCCGGATCCAGCTGCTGCACATTGCATTGTACTGCCAGTTTGACACGAGGCAGACGCAGCGCCTGCTGAACCTGGCAGGAAGGGAGGCGCTCTACGTCCGCCGTCCGGAGGACGCAAAGACGATGCACTGTCTGGAGCACCCGATGAAATACCAGGACGCCTGCCAGTTCATCTGGGGTGAGTGAGCCGGCAGGGAAGCAGACGAGAGTCGAATAAGCTGTGCTGACCGTATTATTATGTGCTGGGAAAGCGGCTTTTGGGTGGTCTGTGGTTTGCGTGGGCTTACCTGAATTCGGGAAAAATGCACTTTTGAAAATTTTTATTGTTTTTTGAGAAAAAGCACTTGACAAATTGAGCAGACCATGATATAATATATAAGTCAATTAAGATTGACTTATCGAGATGTGGCTCAGTTTGGTAGAGCGCTGCGTTCGGGACGCAGAGGTCGCAGGTTCGAATCCTGTCATCTCGACCA
>CAKSHG010000099.1 GCA_934456315.1 uncultured Oscillospiraceae bacterium
GAGCCCAGCGGAAGCTCTGCATTCGGTATATCGAGCGCCGCAGATCCGTTTTTGTAGGAGTAGCTGAAATCCCTCAGCGCAAACGTTCCCGCCGGCTTATGCTCCGGATATTCCAGTCCGAGTTTGCGGGTAATTCGGGAAGTGCGCGAATGGCAGATCCGCTTTTTTTATTATAGCACTATTCTATACCTTTTACAACCACTTTTTCGGGAATTCCGCTCCTGACATCAGCAGGTCATATTGGACGTTTTTAAACAGGCTGAAGCTTAATTTGTTGAAGTACACAATGTACATAACAGCGTTATGTCGTTTCTTTGTATAATATGCTGAAATCAGTGCAGGGCTATTGACAAGAGCGCGTATTTGTGCTAAGATAACGATGTTATGTGAGGCGGAGAGGAAGGTGACAAAATGGGCGACGAACTTGAAACTAGAGAAAAGCTGCTGAAAAGTGCGCTGGCTGAATTCTCTGAAAAGGGATATATGAAAGCTTCGCTGCGAAAAATATGCGCCGACGCAGGCGTTACGACCGGGGCGCTGTATTTCTTTTTCAGGAATAAAAACGACCTTTTTGCCGCCATCGTCGATCCGCCGCTTAAAGAGCTTTGCCAGCTGCTGAACGAGCATTACATGCATGATGCCGAGGAAATGGCAAGCGACGATCCGGCGGTTCTGACAGCTGAATACCACATTGAAACGCACGGCGGCCTTGACGCTCTTGTCGAGTATATGTATCAGTATTATGACGTGTTTATCCTCCTGCTGACAAAGGCGCAGGGTTCAGAGTACGAAAACGCGGTCGATATGGTGGTCGATATGACTGAGCGTGGCTTTCGGGCTTCGGCTGACAGGGCAGCGCAGAAAATGCCGGGATATCACGTTGACGAATATATGCTCCATTGGATAACCCACATCAGCGTTGACGCATATACGCACCTTCTGACGCATGAAAGAGATGTGGAAAAGGCAAAGCTCCACATGAGGAGGATAATGGAGTTCCTGATAAATATCTGGTTCACTATGATAGTTCAGGACTGAAATTTTAGCCGCCGGTCGGCGGCTAAAATAGTAGGCTCAACATAACAGTGTTATCCTGGGTTAACTTCAGGGGTTATCATCTGGTAAAACGAAACGTCCGAAAGAGCGTTTCTGCATTTATAAGCCGCTTTCGGGCGGCAAATAATACGCATATTGCATAACAGCGTTATGCGGTGACATTTTAAGAACTCGGAGGAAAGAAAATGTATCTGGAGATCAAAGACGTAAAGAAAAGCTACGGAACCGACGCAAGCTATATTCAGGTCCTGAAGGGCGTGAGCACAGGCGTTGAAAAGGGACAGATGTGCGTTATACAGGGCACCAGCGGCTCCGGGAAATCCACGCTTCTCAACTGTATAGGCGGTCTTGATACGATGGACAGCGGTTCAGTAAAGGTCGAGGGAAAGGAGATTTTCGGTCTGAAGCCCGACAAGCTGGCAGACTACCGAAAGGAAAATCTCGGGTTCATTTTCCAGTTCTATAATCTTGTTCCGAACCTCACTGTCGAGGAGAACATTCAGGTCTGCGAATACCTTTCCGAATCTCCGCTGGACATGGAGGAGCTTCTCACAACGCTGGGACTTTCCGAGCACAGGTACAAGTTCCCGTCGCAGCTTTCCGGCGGTCAGCAGCAGAGATGCGCAATAGCAAGGGCGCTTATAAAGAATCCGAAGCTGCTTCTGTGCGATGAGCCAACCGGAGCGCTCGACTCGAAAACCTCCAAGGATATTCTTGTCCTTCTTGAAAAGGTCAACCAGAAATATGGCACGACAATGCTTATTGTAACTCACAACAATGCGATCAAGAATATGGTGCATAAAGTTATAATCGTCAAGGACGGACTCATCAGAAAGGATTATCTTAACGAAACCCGCATACCTGCTGCCGAGCTGGAGGATCTGTAATGAACAAGGTACTTAGAAAAAGGCTCCTGCGCGAGCTTAAATCGAATTTTGCGCGATATGCCGCACTGGTGCTGCTTATCGTGTTTGGAATGTATGTTATCGTTGCGGTGGTTTCCAGCGCGGATACCATCATAGTAAGGTCGGACGAACACGGCGAAATGAACAGGGTGGAGGACGGTCAGTTCGGAGTATTTATCCCCCTCACCGACGGGCAGGAAAAGCAGATAACCGACATGGGCGTCACGCTTGAAAGGCATTTCAGCATTGACGTCTTTGCCGGGGACGGCTCAAAGCTGCGCGTTTTTAAGAACAGGAGCGATATCGACCTTGTGGAGCTTGACAGCGGCAGATATGCCGAAAAGATGAACGAAGCGGTCGCTGAAAAACGCTACTGTGAGGAGCATTCTCTGACGGTCGGCGACAGGCTTACAGCCGGCGGTATTGAATTTGAGATCGTTGGCATAGGCACAACTCCCGATTACGACGCTCCGTTTGACAAGTTCTCGGATACGGCGGTTTCAAGCGTCGGATTCGGACTTCTGTTTGTTTCCGACGAACAGTACGACTATATCAGAAACGATACCTCGCAGCAGGCGGAGGACCTTTGCTATGCCTATCTCCTGAACGGCAAAGCGACTGACGAGGAACTCAAGGAAACTATAAAGGATTTTGAGTTCAACTACAAGGACGTTACCGATAAATATTATCTTGAAACGGTCGGGGAAGCCCTGCAGCAGCGCGACGATCTCCGTAACGGCATAAATGAGCTTTATGACGGTTCGCAGGAGCTTAAGGACGGCATGAAGGATCTTTCGGACGGCGCCGATGAGCTCCACAGCGGGCTTGGCGAGCTTTACGACGGTTCGGTGAAGCTCACAGACGGAATATACGAGCTTTCCGGCGGTGCGGGCGAATTATCGGACGGTATGAAAACGCTTGACGATTCCGGGGAGATGATATCGGGCGGAGCTTCCGAAATATTCAGCGCGCTTCTTGCCCAGGCGTCGCAGAGCCTTGCCGCAATGGGACAGAGTATCGAGCTTACTGCCGATAATTACGGTGAAACTCTGGATATGCTGATCGGTATGACGCAGAGCGCAGAGCTTTCACAGCTTAAGGCTTCGCTTGACAGCGTGAAAGCCTATGCAGACGGCACAAAGACTTACGCGGACGGCGTTCGCACGGCGGCTGACGGAGCAGCTGCTCTTTCGACCGGGGCAAATGAGGTCCTGGACGGTTCAGAGAAGCTTTCCGGCGGCGTGAAGGACGCGCTTGACGGTTCGAAGGAACTGGCGGACGGCGCGAAGGACGCCTATGATGGCGCTTCTGAGCTTGCGGACGGAATTTCCGAGCTTAAAACGGAAACCGACAAGCTGCTGGACGAGGTTTTCGATGTTGACCTCGACAACCTTACGACGTTTGTAAAGAGGGCGGAGAATGTCCGTATCGCCGGCGCAAAGGGCGATGTGATAATGAACAGGCTTGCGGGACTTGGCGTGGGCGTTATACTTATGATGCTCCTGGCTTATGTTATCTCGGTTTTCGTGATTCATCAGATACAGCGTGAAAGCAGCGTTATCGGCGCTCTTTACGCGCTTGGTGCAAAGAAAAAGGATCTTATCGCGCATTACATAACCCTGCCGACCATCGTTGCATTCATAGGCGGAATAATCGGTATGCTTATCGGCTTTTCACCTGTGGGTCTGAATTACCAGATGCTCGATACATATGCGTATTTCTCGCTCCCTGAATTTGCGCCGGTTTATCCTGTGTACCTCATAATATACAGCGTTGTAATGCCGCCTGTTATCTCAATGATAGTGAACACGCTCGTCATCAATAAGCGCCTTTCGCAGACCGCGCTTTCGCTTATCCGCAACGAACAGAAAACGGCGCGTTACAGCAGCGTCAGAATCAGGAGCAAGAACTTTATACGCAGATTCCAGATAAGGCAGATGCTCCGCGAGATGCGTACGGGGATAACCGTTCTTCTGAGTATGCTGTTTTCGCTGCTTGTTCTCATGCTCGGCGTTGACTGCTATTACCTCTGCGAAAACGTAAGGATAGATACTATCCGCGACACAAAATATGAATACATGTATACGCTGAAATACCCTGAATCCACAGTCCCCGAGGGCGGAGAAGCCTGCTTTGCAAAAACGCTTTCAAAGGAACAGCTGGGATATAATCTGGACGTAACCGTAATGGGTATCGACAGCGACAACAAATATTACAATGCAGAAACCCACAGGGGCAAGAGCCTTATCACAGCGAGCAAATCAGTGGTTGAACGCTACGGAGTAACTACCGGGGATAAATTCATACTCACCGACAGCGCAAATTCAATGGACTATGCTTTCACTGTTGCCGATACATGCGACGAAAGCGCAGGGCTTATGGTATTTATGGATATCGACAGCATGCGGGAACTTTTTGGCGAGGACGATGATTACTACAACTGCGTCCTTTCCGATGAGCCGCTTGATATAGACGAGGGCAGACTTTACGGTACGACCACAAAGACTGATATCGAACGTTCGGCGGCTGTTTTCACGGAGCTTATGATGTCGATGATCGTTATGCTGATCGTGATAGCGATAATAATTTTCTTCGCTGTGATGTTCCTTATGCTGAACGTTATGGTAGAGCGCGCCTCGTTCGGAATTTCACTCGTCAAGGTGTTCGGCTACAAGACAAGGGACGTAAAGAGGCTTTATCTCAACGGAAATGCGCTGCTTATAGCAATAGGCGCGCTCATAGAAATTCCGCTTTCAAAGCTTATCATAGATAAGGTGTTTCCGCTGTTTATCCCGAATGTCACAAGCGGAATAAACCTTGTATTCCCGCTGTATATTTATCCGATAATCTTTGCCGGAACAATGGCTGTTTACTATGTTATAACCGCTATCCTTGTCAGAAAGCTCGGTAAGATCACGCCTGCCGAGGTCCTGAAAAACAGGGAATAAATGTTGGGGCGATGTTTACGAGATGTTTTTCGCAGCGCTTGATTACATGAGGTCGCCTCTAAAAACCGGTTTTTAGAGGCGACTATGAATAAATAAAGCGGTGCGAAACTCAAAATATCCTGGGAGCCAGAATCGCGGTAACTGTCGTGGGACGAAACGAATCCGCCGTGCTGTTCCGCGCAGGATCGCAAAAAATTCTCCACAGGACTTGAAAAATGCCGGCAAATGCGCTATAATCAGTATAGACTGCGGTTAGCCAATACTACCCGCAGAGAAAAAAGCAAGGAGAACCGAAGCTTGCTGACGAGATGATAAGTTTCATGGCGGAGTGACCTCGCTGACTTTCGGGCTGAATGCGGCTGTGTGACATGTACTTTCGCACGCCGGTGAGTCCCACGGAGCAATTGCAGGAAATTAGCGACCCTGCCGTCACTGCGGCTGAATTCAGAAAGCTCAATATGCTGTTGAGCCTTCGTGAGATCATTTGCAGGGAACGGCAGGGTGCGCTGCGTTATCAATAACGGCTTGACCTCCGGATAATTTTGTGGTATCATTTATAAACGGAACACGCGGTGTTCTGTTTATTTTACGACAAAGTTAGCCGGAGCTAACCTAGACATAGGAGCAATTATGAAAAAGATATTATTCGACAGTGAAAAAGACGGATTTTACGGAACATACTATGAAAATCCCCGCGGTGCTGACTGCACGATGATAGGTCTGTTCGGGGACGACCCCAACGATTATATGGCAAAGTGCGGAGTCAGATGGCTGCATAAGAACGGCGTCAACGCGCTGTGCATGTCCCCGGGGAAAAAGAATTACAGCCACGTTAACATGCCCCTGGAGCGTTACGGGACAGCCATTGAGTGGCTGAAGGCTCACGGCACCAGGAAGTTCGGCATTATGGGAATGAGCACGGCGGGAATGGATTCACTCGTCGCGGCTTCGTATTTCCCCGATATAACGCTGACGTTCGGGCTTACCGCCAGCGATTTCGTGTGGCAGGGATTCGAGCAGGGCAAAAAGGACGGCTGCGGGGAATGGCCCGTTCCCGGAGCCTCAACGCTATCCTGGAAAGGCGAACCGCTCCCCTATATGCCGTTTGTGTATCAGCACCCGGACTACTGGAACATGATACAGGAGGAAACTAAAGGCTCCGGGGATTTCATGCGCTCTACCTGCCTGTTTATTGAATCCGAAAAAGCCAGGGAGCACTCCGAAGATGAAATGATCAAAATCGAGAATATCAACGGGAAGCTGTTCCTCATCGGCGCCGACGATGATTCCTTCTGGGAGGCGGGAAAATACGTCCGCAGAATGGATAAGCGCCTGAAAGAGCGCCCGCACAAATGCGAGTACGAAGCGCTTGCCTATGAGCACGGAACACATTTCGTGCTGCCGGAATCGCTGCTGCGCGCAGCGCTCCCGGTGGGTCTGAAATTTGTGCTGCGATTCGTTTTCAGGGCAGCGAGGGAGTATCCGAACGAGTGCGAGCAGACCAGAAAGGATATAGACGCCAGGCTATCCGCCGCTCTGAAGGAATGGATATCCGATTCGGGGATATGAGCCGCTTATCCGTAAAGAAATGATTTGCACAGGCTCTATTCCCGCTCCTCCATCTGTATGTACATTTCAGCGCGTTCCTTTCCCGGTATCTTCATTTGCGCAAAGGTAGTCCAGCATCAGGTCGAATATCGCCCGGAGGTTCCGCCCGAACGCTTCCTGGCAGAATGCGTTCCGGTTTTCTATCGCCAGGTTCACGAGCTTTGCAAAATTGGCGATGTAGGCGTAGTCCACGTCGGGACGTATCCCGTCCACATAGCCCAGCGCCAGCTTTGCGTTCTTCACCGCGTGTTCCTGGGAAAAGTACTTTCTGGTTTCCTCCATTTCCTGCATGAGCGTTATGTCGTCAGCGGAGAAATGAAATGAAAATGCGGTGTCAGGACGGAAAAGCTCCATGTAGTAATTATAGAATTCGGTCACCGGTATCTTGTCGCGTCCGTCGAACTTTTTCCGCAGCTCGCGTTCCGAAGCGGCGTCGAAGTCGTCCATTATCGCAGCCACAAGCTCACCCTTGGTGGCGTAGAAGTTGTAGAAAGTCCCCTTTGCAATGCCGACGCTCTCTGCAAGCTCGGCGACCGTCGTTTTGCGTATCCCTTTCGCTTCAAAGAGCCGCAGGGCGGCTTCCTTTATCTGGGCGCTTATCTCGCGGCGTTTTTTCTCGCTGAATATCACTGGCATTATCGTTTCCTCCTGCCTTAAATGACTGATTTACAATATTGGTCATTTGCATTATATCACACTAACTCACCGCTTGTCAAGAGCTTAACCAAAAAAGCGGCTGCCCGGAAAATCAGCCCGGGTCAACTCTGTTGTCTGATTTGTACAAACGGCGGAGGGAAAATCCGGCGGTATCGACAAAAATGCGAAATGCCGATTGACAAACGGGTTAGTTGGTGCTAATATAGTCCTGTGACCAAAACGATAGAAATGGTCACAGAAGGGGGGCGGCGCTGTGCCGAACGCATTTACCGACGAGGAAGCGGAACGTATCCGCAGCGGGCTTATACAGGCAGGAATGCGGCTTAGCAGGGAGCTTGGACT
>CAKSHG010000100.1 GCA_934456315.1 uncultured Oscillospiraceae bacterium
ATCGACTTCGGAATAAGCTCGGTGCAGTCCGACGGCAGCACGATAGTCGTCACCAGCACCGGAATGACCCCGGAGTACTCCGCGCCGGAAACGTTCCGCAGGCTGTTCCTGGAGGAGTCGGACTACTATTCGTTCGGGATAACGCTCTACGAGCTGTTCTGCGGGCACACTCCCTATGCGGAGATGACCGCCGAGGAGATAGCGCAGTACACCGCGATACAGCGGATACCTCTCCCGGACGGAATGCCGCAGGAGCTTCAGGGACTGATAACCGCGCTGACCTACTGCGACCTGACCAACCGCCGGAAGCGCTCCAGCCCCAACCGCCGCTGGACCTACACCGAGGTCGACAACTGGCTTAGGGGTATCCCGCAGCCTATCCCCGGCGAAACCGCCCCGGCGCAGCGCGGATTCCCGGCGTACAACTTCCTGAACATCAGCTACACTGACCTCCGCAGCCTGGTCAGCGCCTTTGCGGAGAACTGGGAGCAGGGAAAGAAGCAGGTGTTCCGGGGACTGCTGTCGGCGTTCCTCAAGCCTTACGACCCGCAGCTTGCGGGCTACGCCCTGGACGCCGAGGAGGAGGTCGCCCGGGGAGGCGATACCGACCTTGCGTTCTTCCGGCTGCTGTACCGGCTCGACCAGCAGACCCGCGCGTTTTTCTGGAAAGACAGGCGCTTTTCGGGTCTTGCTGCGCTCGGGAGGTTCATTCTGAACGATACCCGGGAGCACGGGACCTCCGGGGAGTTCGTCCGGGAGGTGCTCTCGCGGCGGCTCATCACGGAGTACCTGAAATGCACCGGCGCAGACGACCGCCTGCTTATTGCCGCGCGCTCGTTCGAGGACAGCGCGGAGCTGAACAGCGGGGACACCCGCCGGGAGCTGCTGTCCCGGTACGCGGCGGGATACGCTCTCTCGGACAAGGGGAAGCTGCGGATAGACGAACTGGAATTCACCTTGCCGGAGGAGATAAACGCGCGGCTGAATCAGCTTCTGAAAACGGACGCGCTGATGTTCGAGCGGCTCATCACGCGGCTCGTGCGGGTGGACGGCACGCTCGACCCGCAGTTCGAAGCGTGGCTGCTTTCCCTCGGAAAACGCAGCGAGATCGACAGATGGAATTCAATGCAGGAGGTGTGACATGAGCGGTCCCAAGACTTCACATTATAAACTGACCCCGGCGCAGCGCAGAATGCTCATCGCCCAGCGGGAGCGGCAGCGCAGGTGCGGCGAAGCGTCGGCGTTCCTTTCAGCGCTGCTCGCGAAGCTGTCCAGGCTGAAGCAGTTCCCGACGGACGACCTGCGCAATGCAGAACTGCTCCGGGAGCGCACCGGGGAGCGTACATACGACGAAAAGCAGAACGAACTCTGCGAGCGCGTGCAGAGGGTCATTGAGCGTATCAGTGACGTAAAGGGCAGCGATGACCCCGCGCTCCTTGAGCGGACGCTTGAGCAGGCGAAGCAGGACTACGAAGTGCTGCTGACGCTGCGCGGTGAGCTGGACGGGACAGCCTGCGAGGTTGCCGCGAAGCTCCGCAGGGACGTCCGCGACGGAGTCGACAGGGCGTTCAGCACGGATTTTGCCGGGCTGGTATCCGAGGAGGAGCGCCGCTCCGCAGAGCTGCGGGAAGCGCTTTTCGCGAGGGTGGACGTGCTGCCCGCCGCAGAGCTTTCCGAAGCGCTGAAGCTGGATATAATGGAGGTCCGTGAGCGTCTGACGAAGCTAAGCTGCGCCGACGAGCTGTCAAATTTCGGCGCGCTGACTGTTGCACCGCTGGAGAAGCGCTGCCGGGAGTACGCGCAGCTCCGCCGGGAGATAGGCGGAGAGTACGACCGGCTCACAGCGCGCTATCATGCTCTCTGCGAGGAACTGGACCGCCAGCCGGAGGCGATCCCGCTGGAGCGCGGAGCAGCCGAGCGGCTGGGACAGCTGACATCGGCGCTCGAAGCGGAAATACTGAACTCCGAGGAGCAGACGTACATCAACAGCTGTATCGACGAGGTGATGGAGGACATGGGCTACCGCCTTATCGGGGAGCGGAGCGTGGTGAAACGCAGCGGAGCGCGGTTCCGCAGCGAGCTGTACACATTCAGCGAGGGGACGGCGGTCAACGTGACGTATTCCGGCGGGAACATCACGATGGAGCTTGGCGCGGTGGATTCCACCGCCAGAATCCCGAGCGAATACGAAGCACAGCGCCTGACCGACGACATGAAGAGCTTCTGCGGAAGCTTCCGGGAATTCGGACGGCGGCTGCTTGAAAAGGGCGTGGAAGCGGAGCACATCTCGCTGCTCCCGCCCGAGCCGGAATACGCGCAGGTGATAGACATCACAGGCTACGAACTGACCGGGGAATCCGGCGCGCAGGAAGCCGCTGCCGCACAGCCGAAGGAAATGACGACAGATGAGTAAATTCAGGATATGCCCGGACTGCGGCAGACCAAACCCGCCGGGGCGGATAGAATGCGAGAGCTGCGAAGCGGACCTCACCGCCGTCCCGCTCACGGACGACAGCGAGCCCGGAACGGCTCCCGCGCCGGAAGTAAAGCCCGCTGCGACGAAACCGCATCCGGTGAGAATATGCGCCTGCGGAGCGGAAAACCCCGCTGCGGCGCGGGTGTGCGCGTCCTGCGGAGAGGACATTTCGGATATAGTCCCCACCATCGCCGGGGAGGTCCGCTGTACGCTGACCTCCTGCGACGGGCTGTGGGCGTATGCGCCAGATAAGCCGGAGGTCGTCCTCGGGCGGGAGCGCACGCTAAGCGAACACCTCGCAGCGAAGCCATTTGTCAGCCGCGTACACGCGAAGCTGACCATGACCGGCGGCAGGGTGTACCTCGAGGACCTCGGCGCGACCAACCGCACCTACGTCAACGGTGAGCCGCTCTCCGGCGTGCCCCGGGAGCTTCAGGACGGCGACGTTGTCGGGCTGGGCGGAAGCTCCCCCGACGACGAAGCGCAGAGCGGCGCGGCGTACTTCACGGTGCGCGTCTGCCGATGATGTACGCCGCGAGGATACTCTACCCGGTAAGGACCCTCGGTCCTGGGAACAGAGTGGGGATATGGTTCTGTGGCTGCTCCCACGGCTGCCCGGGGTGCAGTAATCCCGAGCTGTGGCGGCGGGAGGAGCGCTTCCGCATCACCAGGGAGCGTCTTGTGCAGCTGGTCGGCTCCATCGCGGAAAGCGGTCCGGTGGACGGATTCACGCTGACCGGCGGCGACCCGATGGAGCAGCCGGAGGAGCTTGCGCTGCTTCTCCCGGAGCTGCGTCGGATAAGCTGCGACATACTGGTCTACACAGGCTACACGCTGGAGGAGCTGCACGGAATGCGCTCTCCGGCGGTGGAGAGCGCGCTGCGGAGCATTTCGGTGCTCATCGACGGAAAGTATGTGCAGGAGCGGAATTCCGGGCTTCCGCTGCGCGGCTCGGACAATCAGCGGATAATCTTCCTTGACGAGGGAGTGCGCCGTACCTACGAGGAATACCTGCGCCGGGGAAGCGCCGTGCAGAACTTCCCGGCGGCGGACGGCACGATATCGGTAGGGATACACCGTCCGGATTACCCCGGGGAGCTTGAGCGCCGCCTGGCGGAAAGGGCGCTCGTCAGATACGATAACCAAGAGGAAACAGAGGAGAACATAAATGACCGAGCTGGACGAACTGAAACAACGTCTTGAGATAGAGGAACTGCGCGGCAGGCTGTCCGCAGCGGAAAAGCAGATAGCGCTTCTGACGGAAACGCTGTCCACGCTGAATGAGATACAGACCTCCGACCGCCTGGGGAGCTACATCAACAGCCAGGTCAGGCTGATAAAGGCGGCAGAGTTCCTGAATTCCGTATCAGACGGCGAGCAGATAGACCCGCAGCTTCAGCGGCAGAGCGCCGAGCAGGCGGGTCTGCGCAAGGCGGAGCTTGACGCGGATATCTCGGCAGCCGTTCAGTGCTCGCGGGAGCAGAGCCTGCACACCGCCGACAGCCGCATAGCGAAGGCGGTCGGGAACTGGCAGAGCGTACAGCCCGCGACGGCTGACGAGCAGGCTGCGAAGCTGCTGACCTACCGCAGCGAGGCAGGCGGGCTGACGATAACCGGAATGAACCCCCGCCGGGATTTCGACGGGCAGGCGGTAATTCCGGAGGTGCTGGAGATACCTGCCGAGATAAACGGCGTTCCGGTCATGCGGATAGGCGACCGTGCGTTCAGAGGGCTGGGGATACAGACCGTTCGGTTTCCGGAGGGGCTGTACGCCATCGGAAAGGACGCTTTCAGCGGCTGCGAGCAGCTTTCGTCGGCGGCGTTCCCGGATTCGCTGATGTCCATCGGCGCGGGTGCGTTCGCAAGCTGCGCGTTCAGGACGCTCCATCTTGAGAACACCGGCGTGACGGTCATTCCGGAGAAGTGCTTCGGCTGGTGCAGCGAGCTTAAGAGCCTGACCCTCCCGGAGGGACTGGTTTCCATCGAGAACAACGCGTTCGCGGAGTGCCGGTCGCTGCTGAAGCTGATAATCCCGGAGAACACCGTGTCGGTGGTCAGCCCGTTCAGTACGTTTTCCGGTGGGGAGCGGCGCTCCCTTGCCATCGTCGGAATGAACACCCAGCTGTCCGACCTCTGCGGGATACCGCTGTTGTCCGGAGGAATGTTCGGCGGCAAAGCGACGGTGCAGAACCTCATCGTGTACTGCCTGCCGGACAGCAGCGCGCAGAAATACTGCCTTGATAACGGCGTACCATGCAGACACCTGTCTGAATTCCCCGCGTAAAAAGGAGGAGCCACATGCCCGAAAACACCCCGAAATGGCACCGCGAGCTTGAGATATTCAGCCGCATAAAGCCGCTCATAATGCTGGAGGGGAATATCCTGGACAGCTACCAGTTCCCGTATGAGGGGAGCGTACCCAGGGGCAGCATTCTGCGCCTGACGGATTACCTGCACTATTTATATAAGGACATGGGCTACGGAAGCATAGTGTTCTACGACAGCCGGCGGGGATTCTGCAATTCCTGCGAGAACGGCTATACGGAGCGTTTCGCGGAGCTTGTCAATGCGGAGGTGAGCGGCGGCTTTGTCGAGGCGGGATTCCGTTCCGGAGAAGCGGCGCGGCTTATCCAGCGGGCGCTTTTCCAGAACCGCACGCCCTGCGTTGTGGTGATGAATTTCGCGTCCCGGTGCATTTCCTCCCCGGAGCGCATGCAGCAGCCCGAGGTGGACAGCTTCACGGCGCTCCTCCAGGCGGCGATGGATTCTGCGGAGGTGCGTACCGACGGCGGAAAGCTGCGGAATCTGCTTATCCTCGCGGTGAACAAATCCAACGATATCCCGGCGTGGTTCTATCTCGACAATCCCAACGAAAAGACGATAACTATAGGGACTCCTACCCGCGAGGAGCGGCTGGGTTTCGTCAGCGGCGGGAATTTCCCGGCGTTCTTCACAGCGGAGCAGTACCGGAGCGGAATGGAGTGGTACGGCACCCGCGAAAGCGAGCTGAAAGCTGTCCAGGAGCGCTTCGCCGCGCTGACGGAGGGATTCAGCTTCACGGAGCTGAACGGTCTGCGTAAGCTCTGCAAGAACGAGGGCTTTGCGATGAAGGACATGTGCGGGGTCATAGACCTGTACAAATACGGCGTGCGGGAGAATCCCTGGCGCAGTCTGGATATTGAAAAGCTCCGCGGAGCGGAGGAGTACTTCCGCAGCCGCGTAAAGGGACAGGACAGCGCGATAATACGCACGCTCGACGTAGTGAAGCGTGCCGTGACCGGGCTGTCCGGATTGCAGGGAAGCTCCCATACCCGCCCGAAAGGCGTGCTGTTCTTCGCGGGACCCACCGGAACCGGTAAAACGGAAACCGCAAAGACGCTTGCTGCGGAGCTTTTCGGGGACGACAGCTGCTGCATACGTTTCGACATGAGCGAATACAGCCAGTCCCACAGCGACCAGAAGCTGCTGGGAGCGCCTCCCGGGTACGTTGGCTACGAAGCGGGAGGGCAGCTGACGAACGCGGTCAGGAACTCGCCGTTTTCTATCCTGCTTTTTGACGAGATAGAAAAGGCGCACCCCTCGGTCATGGATAAATTCCTGCAAATTCTGGAGGACGGCAGAATGACCGACGGGCAGGGCAATACGGTGTATTTTTCGGAGTGCGTGATAATATTCACGAGCAATCTGGGTATCTACACCAGGACGCCGGACGGCGGCAGGGTGCAGAATGTAACACCGGATATGCCGTATCCGCAGGTGCAGCAGCGGGTGCGCAGCGCTATCGAGGAGCATTTCAAGCTGGAGCTTGGCAGACCCGAGATACTTAACCGTATCGGCGAGAACATAGTTGTGTTTGATTTTATCAGACCTGACGCGGCGCGTGAGATACTGCGCTCGCAGGTGGACAGGATACTGCGGGAGCTTTCGTCGGAGCGTCACATTGAGGTGACGATAACGGATCAGGCGTATTCGGTGCTGCTGGAGCGTGCTCTGGGAAATCTGGAAAACGGCGGCAGGGGCATAGGGAACATCGTCGGATCGCTGCTTATCGACCCGTTGTCCAGGTACCTGTTCGACAACGGGATATTTTCGGATTCAGCTCTTGAGATAACCGGGATAAATGCGGATTCAGCGCCGCCGTGCCTTGAGTGCAGGAGGAAGTAAAGCCATAGCTGGAAAGGAGGAAGCATGCGGGTAAGTGCGATAACGCGCTGCGGGAAAGAAAGCGAATCTAGTCAGGACAGGGTCCTTGTCGGCGGACGAGTGCTCTGCGGCGAGGAGTTCAGCGGGGAATTCGCGCAGCCCTGCGCCGTCGGAGTAGCTGACGGGGTCGGTGGTAATGCAGGTGGGGATATTGCGGCGGAGTTCGTATGCAGCAGGCTTTCCGCGATGGACAGGTTCACACCGGAGGACGCACGGGGAATCAATGAGGAGCTGCTGAAATACTCAGTAACGATTCCGGGAATGGAGAGCATGGCGTCGACATTCTCGGGGATATTTCCGGGCGGGAAGCTGCTGCATGTCGGGAATACGCGGGTCAGTGCCGTACAGGGCGGGTACCTGAAGCAGCTGACGATAGACATGACGACGTATAACTACCTGATGTCGCTGGGACGCACAGAGGAGGCGGAGCAATGCCGCCGCAGTGAGATAACGGCGTGTTTTGGCGGCGGCCGGGAGTCGTTCTATTCGCCTGTGGTGCTGGAGGTAAAGCAGACCGGAGTGCTGCTGATAACGTCCGACGGGGTACACGATCACGTTACCACTGACGAGCTTGAAGAGCTGCTGTCGGGAGCGGGTGACGATCTTGAAATATGCCGCAGAATTATCGGCAGGGCGCTGGAGAACGGCTCCGAGGACGACATGAGCGCAGTCCTGGTAAGGTACTGACAGAGCCGCGAAACGGCTTAGCAGCGCGCTTCGTCATATTCTAGAAAAAAATTAGAATTTTTTTTGAAAACCCCTTGACAAAATGAAATAAAGATGCTATAATATATGAGTGCTCAAGAGAGCGTAAGCGCCAGTAGCTCAGC
>CAKSHG010000101.1 GCA_934456315.1 uncultured Oscillospiraceae bacterium
GGCTCAATTGTGAACGCAGCCGCCTTTGCGCCGCGCGTGCCGACCTCCTCCTGGACTGTGAACGCATACCATGCGTCGTATTCGGGGTCGCCGTTTATCATGTCGAGCATTATCAGGCAGCCAGCGCGGTCGTCTATCGCCTTGCTCTTGACGAATCCGCTGCCGAACCTGAACGCGTCCGAATCGAACACCGCGCAGTCGCCCCGGGAAACCCGCTTTTCAGCGTCCTCTGCGCTGTCGGCTCCGATGTCGATGAGCAGGCTGTCGAAATCCGGAGCTTTCCTGCGTTCCTCGGCGCTCTGCTGGTGCACCGCTTTGGTGCCGATAACCCCGCGCGTCCCGTTCCTGAAGCGCACCGCCCGTCCGAGTACCACCCGCGGGTCGATACCGCCTACGGCTCCGAATCTAAGGAATCCGTCGCTTGTGATGTCGGTTACCATGAATCCGACCTCGTCCATGTGGGCGGCGAACATTACGCGGTTCTTCGGAGTTTTCCTGCCCTTCCTGAACACCAGAAGATTCCCCAGATTGTCGGTAGTCACGCTGTCTGCCTTGGTAATGTGCGACATGATATACCCGCGGACTGCCCCCTCATCTCCGGAGGTACCGTCCAGGGCTGAAATTTCAAGAAGTCTGTCGGTCATCACTGGTCACCTCCCGCTGCGTATTCGCATATCAGCTTCGCTGTGCTCTCGATATCGCACAGCTTTACCGTTTCTATCGGTGTGTGCATGTAGCGTATCGGAATGGACAGCGTACAGCACTTTACGCCTGCTCTGCTTGTTGCAATGCTGTCCGCGTTGGTTCCGGTGGAGGACGGCATTACTTCGATAGTGTATGGGATTTCCCTTTCGGCGGCGACGGATTTCAGCCTGTCGGACATTCCTCGGTCAAGCGCGGCTGAATATCCTATCATTACTCCGCTGCCGAGCGCCGCAGTTTCGTGCGGGGCGCTGTCGGGAGTTCTGCCGAACGAAACGTCGACCGCGAGCGCTTCGTCAGGCTCCAGGCGGAATGCAGCGCCCTTTACGCCGCGTTCCCCGGTTTCCTCCTGCGCGGAAAAGCACACCGCGAGGTCGTATTTCAGCTTTTTCCCCCGGAGCAGCTCCAGCGCGTAAAGTATAGCGCAGACACCGCTGCGGTCGTCTACCGACGGTGCGGAGATAACTCCGTCAGAAAGCTCCCTGAATGCAGAATCCACCGTTACGCGGCTGCCGAGGGGAACCAGCCTTTCAGCCTCCTCCCTGCTCATTCCGATATCTATGGAGATATCCCCGACCTCCGGAGCCTTTGAGTGGTCGCTGGAAACATGCGGTGGAAGCGTTGACACCACGCCGCGTATATCGCGCACGCCGTGCACGGTGACGCTCTGCGCCAGCATAATCCGCATATCCGGACCGCCGCAGGCTCCGACCTTGAGGAATCCGTCGCCGTCGATGCAGGAAACGATGAACCCTATCTGGTCGATGTGCGCGTCAAGCATGAGGGTGCGCGCTGACGGCTCGCCGGACCTTATCAGCGCAGTCACGTTTCCGAACGGGTCGCATTCGGCGTCGGGGGCGTATTCTCGGAGGAGTTCCAGAGCGGTTCCGCACGCGCCGTTTTCCGCGCCGGAAACTCCGACCGAGCCGGTCAGCCGCTCCAATGTTTCTTTGATATCCAAATTAATCGTTCCTTTCAGGGTTTTCATTTCAGAAAATCGCTCGCTGTTTCAGTGATGTTAAAATTGTGCCCCTTGTGGTTGAGCAGCTCGAGCTTGTAGGCAAGTATCTGCGGCACTACGCCAAGCTCGAACGCCGCGTCGTCTATCGTCGTGCAGTAATCCATCACGGAGAGGGTCTCCCTGTCGGTCAGGAGTATCTCGGCAGCGAACAGATTCGCTTCGCGCTCCGTTTTGTTGGAGGCAAGGAACAGGGTGCTTTCCCTTATCCCCCCTGTGGAAAGCTCGCGGTGGAGCATGTCATGCCCCAGCTCGTGAGCGCAGACCGTCTGCTGCAACAGCTTGTCGAGCGTTTTATTTACTATAATGTAGCGCTTGTTGTTTTCGAACAGGTAAAAGCCTTTCAGGGAGCCTAGCTCCCTTAGCCAGACCGCCGCGCCTGAATTCTCTGCGGTCTGGAAGATGTCCCTCCCGCCAAACTCACTGCGTACCTGTTCTGCAAGGCTTATTATCCTGTCCATCACTCACCGGTATTCTTTCGGGAATCCTCATATATTTCCATGAGGCACTTCATCAGCTGCTCCTTATCTTCGGGCATAAGACCGTTCCCGGCGAACAGACCGCGGGACTGCGCCAGGAACTGCGCCGCCTGCGCCTTGTCTGACTCGCTCGCGCATATCCTGCGAATGAACTTCTCCTCAAGGGTCAGCTCGAGGTCCTGCTCGTCGTCCTTCAGGAACTCCGGCGACAGCTGTAGCTCGTCCGCCATCTTTTTGAGAGTATCGGGACGGGGACTGCGCGTTCCATTCAGATAATTCGCAAAAGCGCGGTAGGTTATTCCTACGCTGTGCGCAAAATCGGTCTTTTTGATTCGTTTCCTGCTTAGCATGATCTCGAGTTTTTCGCTCATTTTCATGGTGGGTCCTCCTTGTTGTTACGCCTGCTGTTCACTCCGGCGTGCGTTCATGATTATATTATAAACATGAACGTAGGTTTTGTCAAGTAGGTTTTCTTTTGTATATTCAGTATTTGTTTTTCTTGAAATGTATATTATACATTAATTATTCATTTATAGTCATGAAACCAAGCCGGTTAAGCCCGTTTTTAAGGTGTATGTAATAAAAAATATTCGAAAATTAAATATTTTCTGTATATTATTCGTGCCGTGGTATTTTTCCACTTGACAAACGGCGGAAAATGAGTATAATAAAGATTGTAAAAATTAATCAACCTTTTATGGGCTGAAATGTCGTAAAGGAGAACAAAATCATGGCAAAGGAAATCAAAAAGATCGTTCTGGCATACTCCGGCGGTCTGGACACATCTATCATTATCCCCTGGCTGCACGAGAACTATCCCGGCTGCGAGGTTATCTGCGTAGCAGGTAACGTTGGTCAGGATTCCGAGATCGTAGGTCTTGAGGAGAGAGCTAAGAAGACAGGCGCTTCCAAGCTGTACATCGAAGATATCCAGGACGAGTTCGTTAATGACTTCATCTTCCCGACACTCAAGGCAGGCGCTAAGTACGAGGGCTATCTGCTCGGTACTTCTTTCGCACGTCCTCCCATCGCTAAGCGCATCGTTGAGATCGCTCGCAAGGAAGGCGCTGACGCTATCTGCCACGGCTGCACCGGCAAGGGCAACGACCAGGTTCGTTTCGAGCTGACCATCAAGGCGCTCGCTCCTGAAATGCAGATCATCGCTCCCTGGAGAATCTGGAACATCAAGTCCCGTGAGCAGGAGATCGAGTACGCAGAGGCTCACAACGTTCCGATAAAGATCACTCGTGAAACCAACTACTCCAAGGATATGAACCTGTGGCACCTCTCCCACGAGGGTCTTGACCTCGAGGATCCTGCAAACGAGCCGCAGTACAACAAGCCCGGCTTCCTCGAGCTCGGCGTATCCCCCGAGCAGGCTCCCGACAAGCCCACTTACGTTACTATCCACTTCGAAAAGGGTATCCCCACCGCGCTCAACGGCGAGAAGATGGACGGCGTTAAGCTCATCAAGGCTCTGAACAAGCTCGGCGGCGAGAACGGTATCGGTCTGTACGACGTAGTTGAGAACCGTCTGGTAGGCATGAAGTCCAGAGGCGTTTATGAAACCCCCGGCGGAACTATCCTCTACCACGCTCACGAGGTCCTCGAGACTATCTGCCTGGATAAGGAGACCCAGCACTACAAGGCTGGTCTGGCACAGAAGTATGCTGACATCGTATACAACGGTCAGTGGTACACTCCCCTGCGCGAGGCTATGGACGCATTCGTAAACAAGACCCAGGAAACCGTTAACGGCGACGTTAAGCTGAAGCTCTACAAGGGCAACATCATCAACGCAGGCGTTACATCTCCTGACACCCTGTACAGCAGAGATTTCGCTTCCTTCGATGAGGACGACGTTTACGACCAGAAGGATTCCGCAGGCTTCATCAACCTGTTCGGTCTGCCTATCCATGTTAAGGCTCTTCTGGACGCTGAGAGAAACAAGAAGTAATTTTACGGCTGATATTAAGAGCGGGAAGTTCAGCCTTTCCGCTCTTAAATCTTTTTCAGGATAATAAAAACGAGGTAGTTTTATGGCAGAAATGATGTGGGCTGGACGTTCCTCACAGGGCGTGGACAGCAGAGTAAATGCATTCAATTCCTCCATCGCATTTGACGGAAGAATGTACAAGCAGGATATCCAGGGCAGCATCGCGCATGCGACCATGCTCGGCGAACAGGGCATAATCAGCATGAGCGACAGCCTTGAGCTTATCGGCGGTCTGAAGGAGATCCTTGCAGATATCGAGAGCGGTAAGCTCCAGTTCGACATGACGGCAGAGGACATTCACATGTTTATCGAGGCGGAGCTTACAAAGCGCCTTGGCGACGTGGGAAAGCGCCTGCATACGTCACGTTCCAGAAACGACCAGGTCGCGCTTGATATCCGTCTGTATCTCCGCGACGCTATAAAGGAGCTTCGCGAGCTTGTCGTATCGCTCGTTAAGGTGCTCTGCAACATCGCTGATGAGAACACAGAAACGATCATGCCTGGTTACACGCACCTCCAGCGCGCACAGCCCATCACGTTCGGTCATCACATGATGGCTTATGCACAGATGCTCCTGCGCGACATCGAGAGATTCGACGACACGCTGCGCCGCATGAACGTTTCACCGCTGGGCAGCTGTGCGCTCGCAGGAACTACCTACCACATAAACCGCGACCGCACCGCCGAACTGCTTGGAATGGAAGCTCCGATGGTGAACTCCCTCGACGGCGTTTCCGACCGCGATTTCTGCATTGAACTTGCAAGCGCCATCTCCATCTGCATGATGCACCTTTCCAGATTCTCCGAGGAAATAATCATGTGGTGCAGCTGGGAATTCAAGTTCATTGAGCTTTCCGACCGCTTCTCCACCGGCTCCAGCATCATGCCGCAGAAGAAGAACCCTGACGTGACCGAGCTTATCCGCGGCAAGACTGCCCGCGTTATCGGCGACAACATGACCCTCCTTGCCATGATGAAGGGTCTGCCCCTCGCCTACAACAAGGACATGCAGGAGGACAAGGAAGCTATCTTCGACGCAGTAGACAACCTCAAGCTCTGCCTGACTACGTTCATTCCCATGCTTGAAACGATGACCCTCTACAAGGACAACATGCGCAAGGCTGCCGCAAAGGGATTCATCAACGCGACCGACTGCGCTGACTACCTCGTTAAGAAGGGCATGCCGTTCCGCACTGCGTATAAAATCACCGGCGGACTCGTTGCTCACTGCATCGAGCTTGGAACAACCCTCGAGGAGCTTCCGCTCGCCGATTACCAGAAACAGAGCGAGCTGTTCACCGAGGACGTTTACGAGGCTATCAGCCTCGATACCTGCGTCCGCGAAAGGAAGTCCTTCGGCGGCCCCGCTCCGGAGAGCGTAAAGAAGCAGATCGAGCTTACCAGAAAGAAACTGGAGGAACTTTGCAATGGTTAAGGTATACATCGACGGTCAGGAAGGCACGACCGGTCTTAAAATACTTGAGCGATTCAAGAACCGCTCCGATATAGAGCTGCTGCGTATCGACGAGGACAAGCGCAAGGACGCCGACGAGCGCCGCAGACTTATCCACAGCGCAGATTTCACGTTTCTCTGCCTGCCGGACGCCGCCGCGCGCGAAGCTGTAACGCTCGCAGAGGGCAGCAATACCCGCATTATCGACGCTTCCACCGCGCACAGAACTAATCCTGACTGGGCTTACGGCTTCCCGGAGCTTGGGAAGGACTTCCGCGAGAAGATCGCGAATTCATCAAGGACTGCCGTTCCCGGCTGCTACGCGAGCGGGTTCATTTCAATGGTTTATCCGCTGGTAAAGCTCGGCATCATGCCGGCCGACTACCCCGTGAGCGTTCATGCGGTTTCCGGCTACAGCGGCGCAGGCAAGAAGGCTATAGCGGTCTACGAGAGCGGCGACCGCCCCGCAGGCTTCGACAGCCCCCGTCAGTACGCGCTGACCCAGCAGCACAAGCACCTCCCCGAAATGCAGAAGATATGCGGTCTGGAGTACGCTCCGGCGTTCAATCCGCTGGTCTGCGACTATTTCAGCGGAATGGTGGTTTCCCTGCCGCTGCACACAAGATTACTCACGAAGAAGTATTCCGCGGACGACGTCAGGAAGGCTCTCGATGAGTTCTACGCAGGCGCTAATTTCGTAAAGGTGATGCCCGGGGGCGCTCCGGAGGACGGTTTCCTCAGCGCGAACGACCTTAGCGGCACGAATATGATGCAGCTCTTCGTCAACGGAAACGACGACCGGCTGATACTCTGCTCAAGACTTGACAATCTAGGAAAGGGAGCAAGCGGCGCGGCGGTACAGTGCCTCAACATTATGATGGGCATTGATGAAACCACCGGTCTGCTGTAAGGTACATAACAATGGTTAAATTTGAAGGCTACGAATTTGTTGACGGCGGAGTTTGTGCCGCCGAGGGCTTCACCGCAGCAGGCGTCATCGCCGGAATAAAGGCGGGCAACACCACCAAGCGCGACCTCGCGATGATCTACTGCGCAGAGCGCTGCAAGGCTGCGGCTCTTTACACCACCAACAAGGTAAAGGGCGCTCCTATCTACGTTACCAGAAAGCACCTCGAGGACGGCTTCGCGCAGGCTGTCATCGTTAACTCCGGCAACGCGAACACCTGCAACGAAAACGGCATAGAGATCGCCGAGCAGATGTGCGAGCTGACTGCCGAGGCGCTGGACATCGACGCCAACGATGTTCTTGTCGGCTCCACCGGAGTTATAGGTCAGCCGCTTTCCATCAAGCCAATAAAGGCACGCATACCTACGCTTGCCAAGGAGCTTTCTCCGAAAAAGAGCAGCGAGGCTTGCGAGGCTATCATGACCACCGACACCCGCAAGAAAGAGATCGCCGTAGAATTCGAGATAGAGGGCAGGAAGTGCCATGTCGGCGGTATCTCCAAGGGCAGCGGAATGATCGCTCCGAACATGGCGACAATGCTCGGATTCATCACCACTGACGTTGCTATCTGCCGCGAGCTGCTCGAAAAGGCGCTCCGCAAGGTGAATTCCCTCACCTACAGCATGGTGAGCGTGGACGGCGACACCTCCACTAACGACACGCTTATCCTCATGAGCAGCGGTCTTGCGAAGAATCCCGAGATCATCGCCGAGGACACCAACTACGAGAAATTCGAAAACGCGCTGTATGCCGTTATGATGAACCTCGCAAGGGAAACCGCACGGGACGGCGAGGGCGCTACCAAGCTGCTCGAATGCATCGTAAAGGGCGCTCCCGACGAGAATACCGCGAAGATCGTTGCAAAGTCCGTTATCTCCTCCAGCC
>CAKSHG010000102.1 GCA_934456315.1 uncultured Oscillospiraceae bacterium
ATCTATGCGGGCGGTGCCATTTTCTGTTCAGCATGCCCGCAGAGGGATCCCGGGATCGCGTATGGTATTGAGCCGATACATTTATTGCTTCACCGTTTCATTTAACAATGATTTGACACTTGAACGCTTTTGAATTTAATATTTCTCCTGTATAATATGACTGTACCGAAAAACGGAACGACAAACGTAAAAAAGGAGAACAACAATGACCAGAGCAAAGAAGATCATAGCCTCCGTCTGTGCGGCGGCTACCCTCATCACCGCAGGCGCCAGCACCCTCGCAGTATCTGCTGCGAACAGCGCAAAGACGACCGTGACCTCCGGAGCACAGCAGTACACCGGAAAAATGCCGAAGTACATATTCATGTTCATCGGCGACGGAATGAGCTTCCCCCAGACCCAGATCACAGCCGACTATTACAGTGCCCTCGCCGACACCAACAACAACGATATCCTTGAGGCGAACAGACACCTCAACTTCACGAAATTCCCGGTAGTAGGCTCCGCGAACACCTACGACAGCTCCTCTTTCTGCCCGGATTCCGCGTCCACGGCAACCTCACTTTCCACCGGTCACAAGACCTACAGCGGCACAATCAATATGGACGAAACCATGACCACCGAGTACGAAACCATCGCTGAAAAGCTAAAGTCCCAGATGAACTACAAGATAGGCGTGATCTCCTCCGTTAACCTGAATCACGCAACTCCCGCCGCCTACTACGCTCACCAGGCAAGCAGAAACAACTACTACGAGATAGGCGTTGAAATGGTAGAGAGCGGCTTCGACTACTTCGCGGGCGGCGCTCTGAAGAAGCCCACCGGCAACGACAAGGACCAGACCAGCGTATACGACCTCGCAGAGGAAGCGGGCTACAACGTGATCAGGACCTACGCCGATGCTGAAAAGCTCACCGCAGAGGACGGAAAGTCCATTCTCATCGCTGAAACCCTCGCAGACAGCGACGCGATGTCCTACAGCAACGACCGCAAGAGCGGCGAGTGGAGCCTCGCGGACTACGTTGACAAGGGCATCGAGATGCTCGACAACGACAACGGTTTCTTCATGATGGTAGAGGGCGGAAAGATCGACTGGGCATGCCACGCAAACGACGCGAAGTCCACCATCGCAGATACGCTGGCTCTCTCCAAGGGCGTGGACAAGGCTCTGGAGTTCTACAAGCAGCACCCTGACGAAACCCTCATCATCGTGACCGGCGACCACGAAACCGGCGGACTTACCATCGGTTACGCCGGCACTGACTACGACACCTACCTCACCAACCTCAAGAACCAGAAGCTCTCCTACGCAAAGTTTGACAGCGATTATGTATCAAAGTACAAGGAAAACAACACCTCCTTCAGCGCAGTACTCAAGGACGTAAAGCGCCTGTTCGGTCTGATGACCGCTGACGACAAGGACGCTGAAAAGAACCCGAACCTCGTTCTCACCGAATATGAGTACAACAAGCTCAAGGCAGCCTACGACAAGTCCATGAGCGGAGAAAAGGTCGAGTCCCAGGAGGAGTACCTGCTGTACGGAAGCTATGAGCCGCTCACCGTTACCATCACTCACCTGCTGAACAACAAGTCGGGCGTGAACTTCGCTTCCTACGCGCACACCGGACTTCCGGTAGCGGTATACGCAAAGGGCGCAGGCGCAAGCCTCTTTAACGGCTACTACGACAACACCAAGATCTACGACAAGCTTGCTGCGCTGACCGGCGTAAAGTAAACTGAACGAAAAACCTCCCTGCTCCGTTTCTGCCTTCGCGGAAGCGGAGTTTTTCGGGTACAGAAAGGCATTTATGAACAGACTGAAAACATTATTCACTCCGGAAAGACTGCGGTATTACTCACCAGTGCTGGTGACGCTTGTCGCGATAATCGCGCTCGTGTTCATTCCGACCGGGTTCGAGAACAAGCTGATATATCAGGGAACGGAACGCGTCCCCGCAAAAGTGATCTCCGTTGACGACAGCATGATAATCGACACCGGATTAGTCCGCTCCGGCGACCAGAATTGCGATATTGAATTCCTTGACGGGCAGTTCAAGGGTCAGCAGTACACCGCCGTGAATATGCTCACCGGCTCGCTGGAGATAGACAAGGTGTTCCAGCCCGGGGACACTGCCTACGTCCGGATAAGCCACCGCGGCGGAGAGATACTGTCCGTTTCAATGACGGATCACTACCGCCTGCCGTGGGAGATACTCCTTGTCGTGATTTTCATTGCGGTGCTGATATTCTTCGCAGGACAGACCGGGCTTCGCGCAGTGCTGTCGTTTATTCTGACGATACTGCTTATCTGGAAAGTGGTCGTCCCGCTGTACCTGAACAGCATTTCCCCGATAATTTCCGGGATCGTGATAATTTCAGTGCTGTCCGTGATCATAGTTTCGCTGGTGTACGGATTCGACCGCCGGGCGCTTTCCTCCTCGCTCGGGATAATCATCGGTCTGGCTTTCACGGCGGTCCTGGGCGCGGTATTCACGAAACTCATGAATATCCACGGAGCTGTCATGACAGGCTCGGAGAGCCTGCTGTACAGCGGCTATCAGGACCTGAACCTCACGGAGATTTTCATGGCGGCGATATTTATAGGCTCCTCCGGCGCGATGATGGACCTCGCGGTGGATATCACCTCCGCTGTAGATGAAGTCATACGCAAAAAGCCCGACATAAAGCCCTGGGAGGCTGTAAAGTCCGGGCTGACCGTAGGCCGCGCCGCAATGGGCACGATAACCACTACCCTGCTTCTCGCCTACTCCGGAAGCTGCATAGCGCAGCTCATGGTGTTCATGGCGCAGGGAACTCCGCTGGACTGCATTCTGAACTACAAGTACATCGCTGCGGAGATAATCCACACAGTCGCCGGAAGCTTCGGTATAGTCGCGGTGGCTCCGGTAACTGCGGTGGCCGCCGGACTGCTGCTTACAGAAAAGCACCGGGAACGCCCCTGACATAAGCCAGCGGAAACATTCCCGGCGCGGAATTCTATGCCGCCTGGCAGAACGTCAGCCGTCAGCCGGCACACCTTGCTGCTGCCGTATCCTCGCAGAAATTCGGGATATTGTACAGCACCAGCGCCTCCGATATCCCGTTTTCGGCGATGTAGCTGCTGACATTTCCCTTGAAAAAGCGCATATCGATAAGGTGGGTTTCCGCGTAGTCATCTACCACGAACTGCCCGAAAGTATTCGCGTAGGAATCCTTTATTATAAGCAGTTTTCCCTCGCCGTTTCCGCTGATTTTCGTGGTGGACTGGTTCGAATTGAAGAACACTGCATACTTGTCGCTTCCGTCCAGGAACTTTTCCTCGTAAATGCTGTCGGTGACGTAATCGCCGCTGTTGTAATCCACAGTGTGGCTTTTCTGTTTGAAGTACGCGTCTATTGCGTCATACAGCGCGAACGGGTAGTTCACCTTTGAAAAGGTCGTGCCGCGGAAATCATTGCAAAGCTCGCGCTTCGTCCACTCGGAAAGCGGCGCGGGAGTTTCTCCCTTTGAGCGCACCCACTCCGCATAGGCGTAATACGCGCCGAGAGAGGTCCAGTGGTGGTCGGTCTTGTAGTAGATGTACTCGTCCTTGTGTTCTGACAGCGCTTCGGTCACATCGACCACGTCAAGCCCCTGCCTTTTTGCGTATTCTATCACGGAATGCTGGTCTGCATTCGGCGCGAATGCGGGGAGCTTGTCCGAAAGTATCTCGCTTGCAGTCGGAACGAGCATTACTTTCATCGTGATTCCCTGCGCCGCAAGGCTGTCGGAAAGTGCTTTCAGAGCCGCAATGTTCTTCTTCACCTGCTTTGCCGGGAGGGTTTCGTGCGCTTCGATAACGAAGCGCTTCACGCCCTCGCCGAAATTATCGGTGGAATGCGTTCGGCTGTCGAGCTGCTCCGCGATGTCGCGGTAGCGCACGATAGGTCCCGCGATGAGCTGTGGGAACAGCGCCACATACGCGCCGAACGAGATGATGTTCTTCTGTACTTTTGCTTCATTACGGTACACGTCTATCGTATAGCTCATAGTCTGGAAAGTGTAGAACGAAATACCGATAGGGAGCGGCAGATTCAGCAGCGGAATACCGCAGCCGAAAATTTCGTTTATCGTCCCGATAAGAAAATCGGAATACTTGAAGAAACACAGCAGTCCGAGATTCACGACAACGGAGATCATCAGCCCAATCTTCTGCTTATTCGTTCCGCGGAACTTATCCACCAGCCGCCCGCAGGTGTAGTCCAGTACGGTGGAGAATATCATCAGCAGGACGTAAATCGGCTCGCCCCATGCGTAGAACAGCAGGCTGAACAGAAACAGCACTGTATTCTTACCCTGCCGGGGCGCCGCGAAATAAATCAGCAGCACCGCAGGCAGGAACAGGAACGGCAGGCTTGAAAAGGCCATTCTGATCAACCTCCGATAAGCGGCATATCATCGCCCTCAAATCCGAAATCATCAGTCATGTTAAAGAATCCGCCGTCATCGTCGGCGTTGGAATCATCAGGCTCGGTGACTACCGCAAGGTTCTCGGAAAGCGTGCCGAAAAGTTCCTTTATCGCGTTGTCTATCTTCTCGTATTCGGAAGCCGCGAGCTTAGCCTCGTCCTCTGCAGAAGCTCCGTCCTCAGCGTTCGCGCCACCTATCACGAATATAACAGTATCACCGAATTTATACAGCCTTGCGCCCTCTACCTTTGCAACGCTGAAAGGATACTGCCTGATGTAGCTGATGGACTGCGCGTATCTGCTGTTAAGCGCATCAACTGCCGTATCTGCATATCCGGGCTTGCACTTTATGGCAACCATCGTGTCAAGATTTACGGAAGATACCACTGCGATTTTGGCAACATAGCTTTCCACCTGCGAAAGGTCTATTTCTGCCATAGCACTGAGGTACATCTCGTCCTCCGGCACATCGACCGTGCTGAGATATCCGTCGCCGAGAGCCTTTGCAATTGCCGCCTCAATATCGGCGGGAGATACGGACTTCTCCGCGTCAGAATTGCTGTCAGAGCTGTCCGCAGGCTTGCTGCCGGAGTTGTCGTCAGTCTTATCAGACGCCGCGTCGGAATTTACCGTGCTGCTTGTGGACGAGCTGTCCGAACTGCTGTTTGTGCTGTTTGAGCAGCCGGCGAACGACATTACCATAAATGCTGTGAGTGCGATTGCAAGATACTTTTTCATAGTTGTTTACCTCTTTCATTATGTTTGTTCAAAGGCTGTATTTTTGCCTTTCTGTACATATAACGACCGGGGAAAACAAAATGTCGGGCAATTTTCAAAAAATTTTTGAAAATTGTCCGACAGGGATATTATTTTATTTCTTGGTATATCGCTTTTATTGTTTCGGCGTCAGTTTCGCCGTTATTGGAGAGAATATAATTTATTTTGCCGTTTATCCAGCTTATTTTGTATATCGGGTATTCAATGCTCTCAATAGTATCAAGCACCGCGTTTGTGGAAGCGTCTATTTTCTCGCTTGAAAGCGGAGTGCCGTTTATTCCCATGAAATCCCCGCTCTGCTCCGAAAATCTCAATATATATGAGCTTCCGCCGATCTCAAAGCGCACATCTCCGATATTTCCGTCCATGATGTAGCAGACCACGTTTTCCGCGCCGTCCGGAATGCTGAAGTTGATCCCAAACTGCTCACGCAGCTCCTCGGGCGACATCTCGTCACTGAACGGACTGCCGACCATGACGCTGCTTTCCAGCGGCTCCGAGGGCTCGACCGGTGCGACCGGAACGGACTGCTGCCGGAATACGGCTATCCCCACGACCGCTATCACAAGGCATGCCGCAAGCGGAGCCGCCCACCTGGCGATTTTCCCGAATGGTATCGCTTTGGACCGTGCCGATCCCTGAACCTGTGTATTCTGCTGTTCCTCCGCCTTTTGTCTGATGTTTTGCAGCATACGTTCTTTTGTTCCGTCGGCGGGTTCTATCCTATCTATTTCTTCCCTTATGGAGTTGTTTTCGCTCACGGGTATTCGCCTCCTAGTTTGTCTTTCAGCAGCCTGCGTGCGTCCATCATGCGGTTCCGTATCGTGGACGGCGGACTGCCGAGTATCTGCGCTATTTCTTCCGTCTGGTAGCCCTCGTAGTAGTACAGCCATATCACGTCCTTGTACTTGACGGGCAGGCTCTGCACGGCTTCCAGTACGTCGCTGTGGTCCTCCGGTTCGGGAGCGGCGGGTTCCGGCTCGTCGTCAAGTGGCGTGACTGCCTTGTGCTTCCAGATTTTCAGCCTGTCCCGGCATAGGTTCATCGCCGTGACGGTCAGCCATTTTCGTTCGTGTATCTCGTCGTTGAACTGAAATCCTCCCGTGAGGACCTTGACGAATATGTCCTCGGTGCAGTCTTCGGCTTCGGCGGAGGATCTCATGTATGTATAGCACAGCCGGTAAACGTATTTCCAGTGCCGCTCGTAGAACGCTTCAAATTCCGCGTCGGTCATCGGAGTACCCCTCCTTATATATAACGAATCATTCCGTGGAATTGTTGGGTTTAAAATGATGAAATAATCGTCCGATACGCACGGAGCAAATCTTCGATTTGCGCATGCGCGAGGAGATTTGATCTATAATGTCATGGCTCTGACATCTTTCTGCGAAAATAGACTAACTGAATTATAGCACAATTTCGTTTGGATTGAAACTGGCGCGGTGTTTTTCAGCGGATGTGTCATTTCTTCTAATTCCAGATACGCCGGGACAGCTTTATCCGGAGGTCCAGGTGATGATTCCTAATAGAAGAACAATGTCGTTGCTATACAGCACAATGGATTTTTGATAAGTAGACGGGAGGGCGCTGACCCTCCCGTAATTTTATTCCTCCATCTGCTTGCCGAAGTACATTGCGGCAGCCTGGACGAGCGCGTTCTGTTCGTTGGTGGCGAATTCGTTATCGTCGCCGGAGAGCATGATGACAGCTCCGTTAACATCGCCCTGCGAGAGGATAGGAGCGGCTGCTATCGCGTAGCGGTCGATACCCTCGATGGGATTCAGGCGCTGGTCCTCGCGGGAGCGGTAAACGTGGCTCTTGCGCTGTTCGATGAGATCCTCCAGCGAGCCGGAAACGCGGCGCTCGATGACCTCTTTCTTCGCCATTCCGGAAACGGCGATAACGTGGTCGCGGTCACAGATGACCGCCGGACAGCCTCCGACTTTGGACAGCACATCGGCGTACTGCGAAGCGGTGCAGGATATCTCCCCGACCGGGGAGTACTTCTTGAAAATGACCTCCCCGTCGGGGCTGGTGTAGATTTCAAGAGGGTCGCCCTCGCGGATACGCATGGTGCGGCGGATTTCCTTAGGGATAACGATACGTCCGAGGTCGTCGATACGGC
>CAKSHG010000103.1 GCA_934456315.1 uncultured Oscillospiraceae bacterium
TCGTTGATGTTCTCGATACGAGCGGAGCCCTCCTCGCCGAGAGCCTGCATAGCCTTGATGTAGCCGGACTTCTCCGCTACTGCGTCGATGAGCTCGTCAAGGCGGAGCGTGTCTGCAAGCTCGTCAAGCTCGTCGAACAGATTGGCGGCTGCCTTTAGCGCGGCCGCCTTCCTAGACAGTGACTCGAACTGCGAAGCCTCCCGGCAGACCTCCACCGGCGACAGGTGCAGCCCGTCGGAAATGCGGATTATCTCCTCGACAGTCGCGTCGCCGATACCGCGCTTCGGCTCGTTGATTATCCTGCGGAACCTGACGGTGTCATACGGATTGTTTATCACCGCGAGGTATGCCATGATGTCGCGTATCTCCTTGCGGTCGTAGAAGCGCAGACCGCCAACGATGGTGTACGGTATGCCGGAGCGCGCCAGCGTGTTCTCAAAGCTGCGGGACTGGGAATTGCTGCGGTACAGCAGCGCGTAATCCGTGTAGTGCTTTCCCTCTTTCACGCCGTCGAGGATAGTATCGGCAACGAACCGCGCCTCAGCTATCTCGCTCTCGAAGTTGCAGCACTTTATCTTGTCGCCGTCGCCCAGCGCCGACCAGAGCTGCTTGTCCTTGCGCTGCTTGTTGTTGCGGATAACGGCGTTCGCTGCGTTCAGGATATTTTCAGTGGAACGGTAGTTCTGCTCCAGCTTGATGACCTCGCAGCCGGGATACTGCTTTTCGAAGCTTAGGATATTCTCGATGGTAGCGCCGCGGAAACGGTATATCGACTGGTCGTCGTCGCCCACCACGCAGAGGTTCCCGTTGTTCCCCGCAAGCAGGGATATCAGGCGGTACTGCGCAACGTTCGTATCCTGGTACTCGTCGACCATTATGTATTTATAAAGGTGCTGATAATGCGAAAGGATATCCGGGAAATCCTCGAACAGCTTTACCGTGAGGTAGATTATATCGTCGAAATCCACCGCGCTGGCGCTGCGGAGCGCGCTCTGATACTCCGCGTAGACCTCCGCGCAGCGCTTCTCCATCAGCTCGCCGGACGCGTTTGCCATCGGCGCGTATTCCTCCGGGGAGATCATCTTATCCTTGCAGCGGGATATCATGTTCTTGAAAACCTTGGGGTTGAACACCTTCTCGTCAAGATTCAGCTTCTTCATCGCGTCCTTGATGATGCGCTTGGAATCATCGTCATCATAGATGGTGAAGCTGCGCTGATATCCGAGGTTCTCTATCTCGCGGCGAAGTATCTTCACGCATGCGGAGTGGAACGTTGACGCGTTTATCTTCTCCGCGCCCTCGCCTATCATGTCGATAAGGCGCTGGCGGAGCTCGCCCGCGGCTTTGTTCGTGAAGGTTATCGCGAGGATATTCCAGGGCGCTACCGGCTCGACTGCGACTATTTCAGCAAGGCGCTCCGCGTTCTCCGGGGTCTTTTCCATCGAGGGGAAATCCTGGAGGAACTGCTCCTGCTCCGGAGTGATATCGCGCACAGTTTCGTCAAGGAACGCGTTGCCGAATCTCATCATGTTGGCGATACGGTTGCAGAGCACGGTTGTCTTGCCGCTGCCCGCGCCCGCGATTATCAGTACAGCGCCCTTTACGCGGAACACCGCCTTGCGCTGCATTTCGTTGGTCCTGGAAAAGAAGCTGGTCAGCGCGTTTCGTTTTAATGTTGTGTAATCCAATTCTGTTACCCTTCCTTTAAAATGGGAAAATGCAGGGCGACAAACGCCGCCCGGCATTTCCTGATGATATTACGGTTTATTCAGCGTTTGCAGCGGTCTGCGCGGCAGATGTCGCGGAACTGCTCTTAGAAGTTGCGGAGCTGTCGATACCGATGAACGGATTGACCTCCGTGCCGATTGCCTGCGGAAGTACGCCGTTCCAGTTGTTTATCTTGAGGTAGTCGATGTAGTTCGGGCTCTTGGCGAGCTGCTCCTGCACTGCCTGGATCGAGTACGCCTCGGCGTCCGCCTTTATCTTCTGGGAATCCGCGTCAGCCTGTGCCGCGATGACCTTCTGCTTTGCTTCTTCCTCGCGCTCGGCGGTCTTGTTCTGCATCTTCAGTGCGTCCTGCGCTGCAATGACCTTCGCCTGAATGGACTGCTCGAATGCGTCCTCAAATGCGAGGTTCTCGATAGCGAACGCGGTAACTATTATTCCCTGCGGCTCAAGGGTCTTTTTCAGCGATTCATAGATCGCATTCTGGACGTCGGAACGGTTCTGCACCAGGTCCTCCGCCTTTACCCTGCCTATCTCGTCCTTGGATATCTTTGCAACGTTCGGAACAAGCAGCTTGGTTTCAACATTGCTGATACCGATGGTGCGGATTATCTCGGGGAGCTTCGTCCCGTCGTAGTAATAGTTGAGCTTCAGACCCAGGTTGTCTACGGTCTGGGTGTCGCTGGTGTAGGCGTCCGTCTGTACGGAATAGATCTGCTCGCGGGTGTCGACCTGCTGTATCTCCTCGATGAACGGAATATGCATGTTCAGACCCGCGGAAAGGTCGCTGGAAACTATCTTTCCAAACTGGTACTTGACGCCGATGTAGCCCTCGTTAACAACGGTGAAGCTGTTGAAAACGATGAGAAGGACCGCAAGCGTAATGATAATGATAAGCGCCCAGAAGCCGAATTTCTTTCCGCTCTTTTCGCCGTTGGAATTAGGTGTGAACTGTGTTGTAGCCATGTTATCTCCTTATGATATGAATACCTGTACCCAGTAGCTGCCGTAGCCCGAACCCTCGGCGTATCCCACGCCCATCGTAGAGAAGTTCGGATTCAGGATATTCGCGCGGTGTGCGGTGGAATTCATCCAGCCCTCAACTACGCTTTCCGGCGTGCTGTAGCCCGCCGCGATGTTCTCTCCGGCGGAGGAATAATCGATTCCTGCTTCCCTGAATGCAGTGAAGCAGCTGGTGCCGTCGGGACGGGTGTGGGAATACTCCTGCGTCAGTTCCTTCGCGCGTGTCTTTGCGACCTGCGTCAGCTTGGAGTTGGTAGTGAACTTGCTAAGCCCGTTGGCAACGCGCTGCTCGTTCACCAGCTTCAGCACCTGTTCCTCGAATGTGCTCTCGCTGTTCGAAGTGCTGTCAGACGACGCCCCTTTTGCCCTGACTGTGGTCACCTTGGAATTCTTCCAGCCCTTCTTCACGCAGATGAGCTTTGCGCTCTTCTTCGCGGGAACGGAGATTATCCCTCCCTGCACGAGATCGCCGTTGGATTTCGACGGCTTGGAGCCGTCAGTCGTCATGTAGACGGAGGCTCCGTCCGGGATAGTCACAACGTAGGTGTAGTTCTTCCCCTTGCTGACAAGCTCCGCTTTCGGCTTTGCAAGGCGCACCGGTATCTTCTTCGTAAGGTACGCGGACGGCTTCCCGCCGGCGTAGCTGACAAGGCGCAGGCTGCACGGTTCTGTGACTCTTATCCTGGTGGTGTATTTCTTGGATTTTTTGGTAGGCTTGGAGCCGTCGGTGGTGTAGTACACCGTGCCGCTCTTCTGGACGGTCACAACGGTGTAGCCGTCGTAAAGCTTGCAGCTTACGGAAAGCGCATTATCGGCAGCCGCGTAAGCGCCCACTGTCATGAGCGATAACACCGTAGCCAGTACCAGAAACAGTGCCAGTATCTTTTTCATACAATTACTCCTTTCAGACGTCCGGAAACATGAAGTCCGCATTACTTACGACATAAATACCTGCGTCCAGTAGTTGGCGTCGGTCGTATACGGATCATACACATATCCAACGCCTATCATGGTGTAGCTCGGATTGAGGATATTCGCGCGGTGTCCGGGAGAATTCATCCATGCATCAACGACTCTCTCCGGCGTGCTGTAACCCTTCGCTATGTTCTCGCCGGCTGTCACGGTCCGCAGACCTGCTTCGTCAAGCGCGGTGAAGCATTTCGTTCCATCGGGACGGGTGTGCGAATAGGATATCTCTATTTCCTTTGCACGCACCTGTGCGACCTCGGTCAGCTTGTCGTAGGTAGTCAGCTTTCCAAGCCCGTTCGCAACGCGCACCCTGTTCACAAGCGTTACTACCTGCTCTGCAAAGTTGTTTCTGTCATTTTTATACGCTTCTTCCTCCGCTTGGGTCATGCCCGTCTTTTGGGTCAGTACGTCGGAGTCTATCCAGCCCTTTTTCACGCAGACCAGCTTTGCTTCCGACTGCTTGGGAATCTCGAAGGTTTCGCCGGTGATAAGCGTGCCGTTATCCTTGGAGGGAGTGCTGCCGTCCATCGTCATATAGACCTTTACGCCCTCCGGCAGGTTCAGGAATTTGTAGACATACATCTCTTCCCGCTCAAGCAGCCTTAAGAACGGCTGATCCAGCTTTATCTTGATATTCAGCGTCTGCTTCTTGGCAGGCTTGCCGTCGACGTAGTTCACTGCCCGCAGCTTGCACGGCTCTCTGAATATTTCCACAGCGCCCATCTTCTCCGACTTGTCGGTCGGCTCTGTGCCGTCAGTGGTGTAGTATACTATGCTGTCCTTGGGCTTTTTCACGGACACCATTGTAGAGCCGGTGCTTACCTTTGTCGTTAAAGTGAACTTCTCCGGTTTCTTCTCTTTTATCTTGATAGTCTTGTTCAGATATTTGATCGGCTTGCCGTCAAAGTAGCATACGGTCCTAAGCTTGCACGGCTCCGTGAACTTTATCAGCAGCGACGCCTTCTGCGATTTGTCAGTGGGCTTCGTGCCGTCGGTGGTGTAGTACACCGTGCTGTTTCTATGGTCACTTCTGACGTACACATTCGTCTTGCCTTCATACTGTGATACGTCGAGATAGAACGCTTCCTTGGCCCTTTCCTTCAGGACCTCCTTATCGACTGCGAAGGTCGTGACATTCAGCGCCGTAAGCGCCATGACCAGGACCATCAGCAATGAAACCAGCTTTTTCATATAATTACCTCCCATTTTTATACAGATGTTCCCGAGGAAATAAGCTGGGAATACTTGTCGTCGGTCTGTACCTTAACGACGTCCCTGCGGCTTATTCCTGCGTTAGCGTAAGCCTGGGTGAGCATGAGCTTTATTCTGTTGACCTGATTTACCTCGGAAGCACCAGGGTCGAAGTCGACAGCAACGATGTTGCTTTCCGGGTGCTGTCTGCGAAGTTCGCCGATAACGCCCTTGCCGGTAACGTGGTTAGGCAGGCAGGCGAACGGCTGCATGCAGACGATGTTCGGAACGCCCTCGCCGATAAGCTCCAGCATTTCCGCCGAAAGAAACCAGCCCTCGCCGGCGATGTTGCCGGGAGATACGATGGACCGCACGGATTCGCGCATTTCGTAGATATCACCAGGACAGCCGAACTTGGTGCCCTTTACCGAATTGCGGTAGCTCTTTTCCATGAAGCGGAACGCCTTGACCGCCGCGTCCTCAAGGAACGCTTTCTTGCGGGTGGTGTAGAGCAGCTCGCGCTTGGTCTTGCCATGCGAGCAGATGTAGTAGAAGAATCCCATCAGGTCGGGTACGACCACCTCGCAGCCCTCGTTTTCGAGCAGCCCGATGATGTCGTTATTAGCCACGGGGTGGAACTTAACGAGTATCTCGCCGACAAGTCCTATGCGCGGCTTCTTGATATCCAGGACCGGGAACTCCGAGAAGTCCCGGACGATGTTGCGGACGTTCTTGTTGAAGTTCGGCAGCGACAGCGACTTCATATCCTCGCGCAGGTACAGCCGCCACTTTTCGTAGAGCGCGTTCGCGCTTCCCTTTGTTACCTCGTATGGGCGCACCTTGTACAGGCAGCGGGACAGCACGTCGCCGTAGATTATCGCCATGAACGCGCGTATCGCCAGCGGAACGGTCAGCTTGAATCCGCTCTGCTTCTCGAGTCCCACGACGTTCAGCGAGATGAGCGGGATATCGCCGTGACCGGAATCCTTGAGCGCCTTTTTCAGCATGCCGACGTAGTTCGTCGCACGGCAGGCGCCGCCGGTCTGGGTTATCATCACGGACGTATTTTTCAGGTCGTACTTGCCGCTGTTCAGCGCGTGAATGAGCTGTCCGACGATGAGTATCGACGGGTAGCACGCGTCGTTGTTGACGTACTTCAGACCCTCGTCGACCACCGCCTTGGAGCAGTCGCGCAGGATAACCACATTGTAGCCGGAATGACCGAAAGCCGCTTCCAGCAGGTCGAAGTGGATAGGCGCCATCTGCGGGCAGAGGATAGTGTGCTTTGCACGCATTTCCTTTGTGAATTCCGGCTGGCGGACGTAGCCGAGATGTCCCACCACTGGTTTGTACTGGTGGCGCTTGCGCTCCTCCACTACGGATATCAGCGAGCGCAGACGGATCCTTGCCGCGCCGAGGTTGTTTACCTCGTCTATCTTGAGGCAGGTGTACAGCTTTCCGAAGCTGCGCAGTATCTCCTGCACCTGGTCGGTGGTTATCGCGTCCAGACCGCAGCCGAAGCTGTTCAGCTGAACCAGCTCAAGACAGTCGTGCTTTCCGACGACGTGAGCCGCAGCGTACAGCCTTGAATGGTAGGTCCACTGGTCAACGATCCTTATCGGGCGGACCACCTGCTCCATGTGGGCAACGCTGTCCTCGGTGAGCACCGCGTAGCCGTAGCCGGTTATCATCTCCGGCAGGCCGTGGTTTATCTCCGGGTCGATGTGGTAGGGTCTGCCCGCCAGCACGATGCCGGACTTGCCGTTCTCCTCGAGGAACTTCACGGTTTCCTCGCCCTTGCGGTGCATTTCAGCCTTGAACGCCTCGTCCTCGGCGTATGCCTTGTCCAGGGCGGAAACTATCTCTTCCTTTGTGAAGCCGCCGTCCGGGAACTCCTTCGTGAACTCCTCGTAAAGACGCTCGCCCATGCGCTTCTTGTGGAATATCGGCAGGAACGGGTTCATGAACTTCACGTCCCTGCGAAGCTCCGGAACGGAGTTCTTTATTACCTCGGAATATGTAGCGACAACGGGACAGTTGTAGTGGTTGTCCGCGCCGTTGTTCTCGCTCATTTCATACGGCATGGAGGGATAGAAGATGAACTTCACGCCCTCGTCGACCAGAGCCTGAATGTGGCCGTGCGCCAGCTTCGCCGGGTAGCATACCGACTCGGACGGCATCGTTTCGATACCACGGTCGTATATCTCGCGGGAGGACTTCGGCGACAGCTTCACGGAGAATCCAAGCTCGGTGAACAGCCTGTGCCAGAACGGGTAGTTCTCGTACATTCCGAGGACCCGGGGAAGTCCCACTACGCCGCGCTTTGCGGTGCTTTCAGGCAGGCACTCGCGGTCGAACAGCAGGTGGTATTTATAATCGAACAGATTCGGCAGCTTTTCCTTGGTGGAAACGTTGCCCGCGCCGCGCTCGCA
>CAKSHG010000104.1 GCA_934456315.1 uncultured Oscillospiraceae bacterium
TGCGTCCTCTTGGTTGGCTTTCTCCCGTTGAATTTCTTTCTTTTTATCGTGTCCAAAATCATTGACAAACCTACAAATCAGGTGACATTTTGCGGAACAAAAAAGGAGCTGTATAAATTACAGCTCCAACAGCTTGTCGAAAAAATCGAATTTGCCCGCGAAGCGGGCTTTTGAAATCCGTTTTTTGCCACGGGTTTCCCGGGGCAAAAAACACTTCTATCCGCGCAAGTGTGCGGTTTGTCGGCAAAGCCGACAAACCGTGCGCGCAGCGCGGATGTTCGGCGGAAAAGTCCCAACGGGACTTTTCCGCCGGTCTGAAGGAGCTGTATAAATTACAGCCCCAAAACAGAATGTAAATCGGGCAAAATCCCGGATCACTCCATCACCTGTCCGTCGGTGGTGATGATATCCACCTTTACCGGGATATCCTTTCCGGAAGCCGCGACCGCACGGAGAACCGCATTCTCGATACCACCGCAGCAGGGGACCTCCATTCTTGCGACGGTAATGCTCCTGATGTCGTTGGCACGGATAATGTCCCCGAGCTTCTCGGCGTAGTCGGTGTCGTCGAGCTTCGGGCAGCCGATGAGGGTCACCCTGCCGCTGATGTACCTGCGGTGGAAATCCCCGTAGGCGTAGGCGGTGCAGTCAGCAGCAATCAGCAGGTCGCAGCCCCTGAAATACGGAGCCTGCGCCCCGGCAAGCTTTATCTGCACCGGCCACTGTGAAAGCATGCTCGGGACCTCGCCCGCAGCGGGAGCCGACTTCGGCTTCATCTGCGCCATTCTCATGCCGGGGCAGCCGGTGAACTTCGGAGCCTGCTTTGCCGGCTCCGGCTGCTTCTGCGCCTCGAGATGGCGCTTTACTGCCTCCTCGTCAAACTCGGGAGCCTCGCGCTGCACAAAGCTGATCGCGTTCATCGGACAGGCGGGCAGGCAGTTCCCAAGCCCGTCGCAGAAATCCTCCCGCAGCAGCTTCGCCTTGCCATCGACGATGCCGATGGCGGCCTCCTTGCAGGCGTTGGCGCACAGCCCGCAGCCGTTGCACTTTTCCTCGTCTATGTGTATGATCTGTCTGATCATCTGATCCACTCCATTTCATGTATTATATGGCGTCAAGCCTGAATATATGATACAATATATTGATGAAAAAGTCAATAGAAATTCAAACCACCACTGGCATGAGCTGACATAAAAGGACGACCGTAACTTTCCACCCGGATTTTCGTTATATTCAACAAAACTACGGCAGATAATATTTGCAAAACCACTAAAACGAACTAAAAATCAACGAGTTTCATCGAAAACCGGGATTTTTTTTGAATCCCGCTTGACAGGCTGTGTAATATGTGTTACAATTACTGTTGTAAATTCTGACGATATTCGCAGACATAACAAAGGAGGACACGAAAAATGGGGGAAATCCATGTTGGTGATAAGGTCGTTGTAAGGCTCAAGGACTATTTCAGCGGCGAGGGCAACATAAGACCTCTGGTACAGGGCGAGGTAAAGTTCGTGAACACTACAGCAAACTTTGCCGTAATAGACGTCGGCAACTACCGCGTAAGCTACTGGCTGAACGAGATCAGCGCATACAACGAGAACGAATACGAATTCATCAGCCGCAACCGCGTAAAGCGCACTTCCATCTCCACTTCTCCCGAGGAGAGCGAGCAGGTCTGACGCGCAGAGAAACACGGCATATCAGAACTCAAAAAACCGAACGACCTCCCACGGCGCAAAGCGTAGGAGGTCGTTTTTCTGTTCACTGGAGGGATCCTCGTTCCTCGCATTCGCGGAAACGGAAAAACCTTATCAGCGAGCTGTCGCTGCTGTTGAGTGCGTCGAACACGCTCCGGCAGTATATCTTTATTGCATTCTGCAAATACTGCTCCTGCCCTGCGATGATCACCTGGGTTTCAAACAGCCTGACGAGCTCATGCTTTTCTTCCGTCCCGAAAGCAGCGTATTTTTTCCTGGCGACGAGCCTGTCGACGATTATCCTGAACGGCTCCATAAGGTCGCAGCTTAGGTTGTAGTGATTGAACATGTTATCATGGAACAGCCCCAGCTGCGTAAGATAGCCGCATGCGCATACTTCCCGGTTCACCGCGCTAAGGATAAGGCTGTAGCCATAATTCAGCGCGGCGTTCATGCTGTTGTCGCTGTTCCTGGAAAAGCACTGTCCGAAAAGCGCATTGAAATACACCTTAGCTGCGTGCCCCTCACGATTTGTTTCATCGTTGAGTTCCATCTCTGAAATGTAGCCGTTCAGCATATCCGCCTCGTCGGCGTATCCCAGCAGTTTAAGGTGCAGGCTCTGGTTGCGTATCTTTTCGCTGACGATCGCGGTCCAGATGAAAGCCTTGGTTTCGCTGCTCCAGCCTATCTGCGTGCGGACCTTGGCGGAACAGTCATGCGAGCCGTACAGCGGCGTCATCTCCGCGCAGGGGCTGTATTTCTCGTCGCAGAAAACAAGCCGGATCTTCCTCCGGGTAAGCTCGCTTATAAGGCACGCTGTTATTGACACGGCGGTGCTCTCGACGATTATCATGGATATCTCGTCGAGACTCACGCGCTTTGTATCGTCGCCGCGCACCACCATACACCCCATTCGGAGGTCGAGCTTGCAGCGCGACGATATCACCACAGTCCTCCAGCTCATGATTCAAGGAGATTCCGGGAAACCGTTTCGTACATTCCGGTCGGGGACTGGTCGATTATACGGATGGACTTTATGTCCTTAAGGTTGGACAGAACAGCGTTTATCTTGAATTTTCCGGAAGTTTTGGAACCGCCGATATTCACAAGGTCGCACCCCGTCGTACGTCCCGTCTTGAATACGTTCAGCATATTCACCAGCGTCTTTACCTGCTCTGTAAGAGGAAGTCCGATAAACTTATCACGACCGCTGATAAAATAAGTTTCTATAGTTGAGAATATGACTTTGAAAGGCTTGGAACTTATCTTTTCACATAGCATGTCATATATCTCGAGGTTTCTCTGTTCGGTTATGCTGTCATACTCCGTGATGATGTATTTGCCTTTATTCTTCTCTGCCTCAGATATCCTGCCGCTTATTGAGATAACGCGTTTGAGGTAGTTGGTATCGGTCTGGCTGATTATCAGCGAATTCGCCGACGATATTCCCACATACTTGCCGCCGCTGTCCTTGCCGGTAATATTCGCCCTGAAGCCGTCGATGTCGAGCATCGTATTGACCTTCAGAATGCGGCTTCCGAGCGGAAACTCAACGCTCTGCATTTCATCGCCGGGCTTCAGCGAAACGATACCGCCGACAACACGCAGCGCATAATTTGCGGCAAACGCGGCGTCATGCTCGAAACGCTGCGCGTACATAAGCTCCACCGGAATTATCATCAGACCGTCGGTCCTTTCCGAACGGAATCTGACCAGCGAGAAGAACGACGCCGTCGTGTTGTTGTAGCCGCCGTACTTCCCGGCAGGAAGCGTCCCGCCCTTTCCGTCCTTTCGCGGAACGAGGGCAGGGTTCTTTCTCTCCGGAAGCAGATTGAACAGCGCGCCCTTCCGCCTGAAAGAGTACCGCACATAGCGCACATTGTTCTTCCCCATCTGTTTTCTGACCGCTTCGAGCCAGCTGCCGTCGCCCTTCCAGGCGATCTCTCCGTTTCTGACAACGTCATGCGTGATTATCGACTGGATCTTCAGGTCGAAAACCTGCTTGTTTTCGCGGTATTCCCTGACGAACCTTATCGGGTCCCTTGTGAACTTCACATGATAGATATTTCCCATGACGATGTTCAGATACGCGTCCTTGGCATGGTGCAGGTCGTTGACCTCACGGCACTTGAGCAGCCCGAACTCATGCCGGAAATCCGAAGCAAGCCCCGCCTTGACGTACACTATCTCGCTCTCCGGGAATTCCTCCGCCAGCAGCTCCGCGACCGCCTTTGTAGACTGCCGCGTTTCCACGAGCTGTCTGCTGATGAACCCTGCCAGCTCATCGTCGCTGAACGGAGTCGTGCGCGTAAGCCGCCCGAATTTAGTATCTCCCACGAGCCCTATCCCGTGGAGCTTTTCCCAGAAACCGCGCATATTCTTCTGGATAGCCGGGTCGATCGGATAGCTGTCCGATTTTGCCCCGTTGTACTCCGAAAGCACCAGCACCTTGTTTTCAATGCTGTCGTCCTTTACCCTTGCCTGCGGGAAGATATGGTCGATATCGTAAAGCTTGCTTCCGAGCTGCTCGATATCTATGTTTCTGCCTGAATACATGCACTTTCCAAGCTGAATGAAGTACAGATACAGCTTCTCGCTGCGCAGCTCGTCGTCGGACCGCTTCTCGAGCAGCGCACGGAGCGCGGAAGTATCCTCTTTCAGACCCTTGTAGTACTCAAGGATCGCGTCCCTGCGTGATGAGGTGCGCTTTCCTTTCTTTGCCGGGTCGGTAAGCTCGCGCGCCATCTCGATGAAGATACGCGCAGGAGCGTGCTTCATTATCCTGCTGTATTCCTTAACCATCTCCACTGCGCGCTTTACCGGACGCCTTACGGCGCTGGGAATGTACATCTCGCTCATGCGCTCGTCAAGCGTGCGCGGATTATCTGCGTAATGCTTGCGGTTCATGCTTTCAATCTGGCTGCGGTAGCTGTAGTTCCGGGACATCAGTTCCATCAGATTCAGATTGTTCTCCCACATCATTGTGATGATGTTCGGGTTAACGATCTCGCCGGACTCCGGGTCGATATCGTATATCTCCGTCAGCAAAGCTCCTGACAGCCTGCCGAAATCCGTGTATCTAAGCCGGCTGATATACTTCACGTCAGCCGCGGACAGCCCGAATTTTTCAAGCCATTTCCTGAACCTTGCTGTATCTGTAGTGCAGGTCAGGCGCATGATTATCTCCTCTGCCTCGCTCTCGCTGACAGCCCCCGCCGCAAGCAGATTCCTGAAATCTATCTGCGGCTTCAGCGAGGATTTTACCGTGACGTCTATCCCGCCGAAAGTGTCGGTAGACTTCATATATCCGTTCGCGACAAGCAGTTCCCTGATTTCCTTAACGGTAACTTTTCTGCGCTTTTCGAACAGTTCCGTATATATCTTCTGCTTCGCCTCGACCGGGAAATTGCCCCGGTCGCCGTTTATCCTGATGTTGTTTATCTCGTTGAGCACCAGGAATTTGCTGTACAGCAGAGAGTTCCTGGGCAGGACGTCCGCTCCCGCGAGGTAGGTACACTTGCAGGTCATGCGGTTAATGAATTCGTCCTCGCAGCGGTCGCGGTCAACAAGCTCGTCAAAATTCCAGGGTAATATCCTGCCCTCGCCCCTGCGCACTATCCAGGCGTTGTCGCTGCCGTTTTTCTTCACGAGCGGTCCGACATAATAGGGGATCCTGAACGTCATGAGATTGAGGATCTTCCTTGCAGTGCTCCCGTATTCGTCGGCGGCATTGAGCTGCGGAATATAGGCACTGGCGTTCTCCAGCACCTTTTTCAGTTCGGTGTAGTAGAGCTGGTACGGGATAACGCGGTTATCCGTGTTGACCTGCCTCGGGCAGAAAGTGTGCTCCGTTATCTCGGCGAAAACGCGCTGGAATTCTGCGTCGCCGCTCGCGGGCTTTACGGATTTCAGCTTCTGTTTCAGGAAGTCGCAGAACGCAGCCTGGTCGCAGCGGGAAAGCTTCGGGTCGGTAATTTTCTTCACGGATTTCACGTTACCGGAGTAGCTTACATAGTTGCACAGGCTCTTCCCGGCGGTTTTGAATATCGTCCGGTATTCCTCGGGAATGTACTGCCTGACTATCCTTTTGAGCGCTGCGAGATCGGCGGCGTGTTTTTCATATACTCTGACCTTTGCCTCGGAAACAGAACGGCAGTCGCCGAGAACTCCGGTCAGCAGCGACCAGTCATAGATATTCTTCGCAGCCGCGATCAGACCGAAATCGTCGCCCATCTCGGAGCGCAGTTCGGGTTCCTTTTCGTCAAAGCTTGCGTCGGATAGCTGTATCTTGTTGTTTTCAAGCTCGGCGTATTCGTCGTTCAGGAACAGCCTGGAAAGCTCGATCTTTCCTCCGGAAACGAGTTTGACAAGCACATCAAAGTCGATACGCCCGTCAATAGCGGGCTTCGGCTTCTTTCCGCCGAAATACAGCTCGTAAAAAGCCCGGGTCCTGTCCTGAACGCCCCTTACTCCGGTAAGCACATTTCCGAAATCCACAGCGCTGTCGCCGAACGGGAACGGGATATACTCCTCATCGAACCACCCGCGAAACTCCCCGAACAAACCGCCGATATCAAGGACCTCGTCGATCCTGTCCTTATCCGCCTCGTTGAGGAAATGCCCCCGGTGAGTCAGCATGTAGGAGCATGCTATGTAGACGAGCCGCGGGTCGTGGGGAGCCGGGTCGTTCATAAGGCTGCAAATGAGGTGATGAATCGTCGGGTAATCCCTGTGATACTGCTTGTCCGTGTAGCCGTCGCCGCCGAAATAAGTGAACCGGCTGCCGGTAGACTTGTCGTCGGCCCACAGCGCGCTCTCGCGGATCCGGTCGTAGAAAAGCGGATCGACTGGCATGATAGCGGGAGCCATAAGTTCCTGAAGCAGCTCACGACGCTGCTGACGGCGGTCAAGCCTGCGCCGCGCAATTCGGTTAGTCCGGCGGTCAGCGGACTGACTGGCACTTTCAAACACCGCGGAGGTCCACATTGCATTGCCCTTGAACCTGAACACGCGGTAAAAGCTGTCCGTTGCGGCGATACCGACAGAATTCGTACCTATATCAAGGCCTACATAATATTGCTCACTCATAACGCACTCACCTTTCATTGACAAAGTGTCAGTTTATTCTTTATATTGTAACATATTATGCCTGTCATGTCAACCTGTTTTTGCTAAATGCGTCATATAATGCCCAGATTTAATTAAATTTCAAAAAACTCTTGACAAATCCCTTGTAATGTGTTAATATATAGACACAGGTTTTACTACCCTGTAAAATAACACTAGAGTTCAAATAAAAATTTTTTCAAATCGTCCGGCACTCCGGGAGTACAGTGTGTACATAAAGTTTCCTTCTTGTTTTTCAAGAAGGATTTTTTATTTTACGAATCATTCCGCATAAAAAAAGAGCCGTCAGACGACGGCTCTCAGCTTGTCGAAAAAAGTGAATTTGCCCGCGAAGCGGGCTTTTGAAATCCGTTTTTTGCCACGGGTTTCCCGGGGCAAAAAACACTTCTATCCGC
>CAKSHG010000105.1 GCA_934456315.1 uncultured Oscillospiraceae bacterium
GCAGGCTGCTGCAAACGCACAGCTCGGCGACCTCGGCGCAGGCTGCCCCGAGGTGAACGGCGTGAAGATAGTCACCGCTGCGCTGGACGGCACAGGCGCTGACGGGCTCCGCAAGATCGGCGATTCCCTCGCCGACAAGTTCGACTGCTTCGTTGCAGTGCTCGCAGGAACCGCAGACGGCAAGAGCAGCATCCTCTGCAAGTGCTCCAAGAGCGCGGTCGCAAAGGGCGCTAACGCAGGAACGCTGGTTCGCGAGATAGCTGCCGTTGCAGGCGGCAAGGGCGGCGGAAAGCCCGACCAGGCTATGGCGGGTATCCCGGACGCTTCCAGGATAAAGGACGCGCTGGCTGCTGCCGCTGATATCGCTGCTAAGTATATCAAGTAATCAAGGCTTACAGGCTCATTTAAACAGGTCGAAATGTCGTTTTCTTTGGATACCGGGGAAAACGACATTTTGGTAATGGGCAAAGTTAAATTGTTGTTAAAATTTGGAGGTTCAGCATGACAGAAGAATGGCAGCGCCTTTATGACGCGGCAAAGTCCGTTATAAATTCGCGCCAGCTGTCCAAGAATATGTGTGTCGGCGATGTCGGAGCGGCGGTTTTAAGCTCCAGCGGAAAAATATACACCGGCGTGTGCATAGACACGGCATGCTCGCTGGGATTCTGCGCAGAGCGCAACGCGATTTCCACCATGTTCACCCAGGGAGAGTACGAGATAACAAAGGTATGCGCGGTCTACCTGGACGGCGGAGTCATGCCGCCCTGCGGCGCCTGCCGTGAATTCATGATGCAGATGGGAGAGTCTGCGAAAAACATCGAGGTGCTTGTCGGAAACGACGGCGAAACAGTACGCCTTGGCGACCTTATGCCGAAGTATCAGTACTGACGAACAAATTGGAGGTAATTATGGACGAGCAGAAAATGACTCCGAAAAGCTCCGAAACGGGTCTGGAGTACATTCGAGAAATGGTTTCCTGCGGCTTTCTTAAGAAAAATAATATCCCACCGGAGGAAACGGCGGGCTTGGAGGAGCTGGAGAAAAACGGTACGCTCCCCGAGGGTGTATATCCTACCACTGGTGTTGGTGGCGCGCGGGAGTTTTGCCGCGTGGAGAGCGCAGCTCCCGACATGACCGGCGAGGAGATAGACCGACTGATACAGCTACGCAAGGCTAACGATATCCACACTATAAGAAACTGGATAATCTTCTTTGGTGTAATGGCTGTTATCGGGCTGATTTTCGGCGGCATTTCCCTGTTTATGGGCTGAATCTGCTGCAAATTTCCATGCAACCTTTCCATTAAATTAACTGTTATATGATCAGGAGGAACACAAAATGAACGACTGCTTATTCTGCAAGATAATTTCCGGGGATATCCCCTCGACAAAGGTTTACGAGGACGACCAGGTGCTTGCTTTCCGCGATATTGCGCCGATGGCTCCCACGCATATCCTCATTATCCCCAAGACACACATCGCCGGAGTTGACGAGATAACCCCAGAAAACAGCGCTATCGTTTCCCACATCTTCGAGATGATACCGATAATCGCAAAGGAGGAGGGGCTGACCGGCGGCTACCGCGTAGTCAGCAACATCGGCGAGGACGGCGGTCAGACTGTCCGCCACCTTCACTTCCACATACTGGGCGGCAGGAAGCTGTCCACCGAGATGGCGTAACCGCGCATGGCTAAGGGACCAGTATTCCGGCTGACCGCCGAGAACATGCTCCGCAGCGAGCTTCAGGCGGGGAAGATACGCCCGGTGTACTTCTTCTACGGGGAGGAGGACTTCCTCACCCGCACCTACACCGACATGGTGATAAAGACCGCCGGGGCGCTCGAGGGCGACGGACTGAATCTGTTGAGGGTACGCGGCGTTCCGGACATGGACAAGCTGTCCGACTTTGCGGAGAGCATGCCGTTTTTCGCGCCGAACAAGTGCGTGCGTATCACCGACCTCGATCCGGAATCCCTCGACAATCAGCAGCACAAGGACCTGCTGAAGCTCATCGAGGAGCTGCCGGAAACCACCGTGCTGATATTCGCGCAGATATCCGCTACGATAGACGACCTCAAGCCCAAGGCAAAGACCAAGAAGCTGATAGAGGCGGCGGAAAAGCGCGGAATGGTCTGCAAGTTCCCGCTGATGAGCGTAAACACGGTCGCGGGAATGGCAGTGCGGAAAGCGGCGAAAGCCGGCTGCAGCATTTCCGCGCAGGACGCGGCGTTCCTGGCGGAGCGCTGCGGGTGCAGCCTGACACTGCTCCAGACCGAGGTGGAGAAGCTCTGCACTTTCCGCAAGAGCGGGGATATCACCCGCGCCGACATCAGCGCGTTAGTTCCGCGCACACTGGACGCGAGCGCCTACGACCTGTCGGAGCTGCTGTTCGCAGGGAACTGCGGCGGCGCTCTCCGCATGCTCGACGACCTGTACCAGCAGCGCATCGAGCCTATCCTGATACTTGCCGCAGTGTCCGGGGCGTTCGTGGACTGCTACCGCGGCAGGCTCGCCGTGAAAGCGGGGAAAAGCTCCCAGCAGGCGGCGGCTGATTTCGGCTACTACGGCGGCAGGGCTTTCTACTTCGGGAAAGCCTGCACAAAGGCGCGGGGGCTGTCCGACGGCTACCTTAACGGCTGTATGGAGGTGCTGTTCCGCACAAACAAGCTGATGAACTCCTCTAAAACAGACAGCCGCCTGCTGCTGGAGCGCGCGTTCGTGGAGATAACTTCCCTGAAAGGCGTGCGGTAAAGTATGATAAGCGTAAAACAAGCAATAATAGTTGAGGGCAGGTACGATAAGATACGGCTCTCCAACATCGTGGATACGGTGATAATCTGCACGAACGGATTTTCCATCTACAAGGACCCGGAAAAGCAGGAGCTTATAAAGTCCCTCGCGGAAAAGACCGGGATAATCATACTTACGGACAGCGACAGCGCGGGATTCCAGATACGCTCGTTCATACGCAGCATAGTGAAGCGCGGGGAAGTCCTCAACGCAGTAACGCCGGACATTCCCGGCAAGGAGCGCCGCAAGGCGCAGCCCTCAAAGCAGGGCAAGCTGGGCGTGGAGGGCATACCTGACGATCTGATCATTCAGGCGCTGAAAAACTGCGGCGCAGTTATCGGCGGGGAAACAGAGCGTACAGAAAGCTCCGAACCGCCTATTACCCGCGCCGACCTGATGGAGCTCGGGTTAATCGGGAGTGAGAACTCCGCAGAGCGCCGGCGGCAGCTGCAAAAGCGGCTGGGGCTGCCGGAGCTGCTATCCGCAAAGCTGCTGCTGGAAACGGGGAACAAGATGTTTTCCCGCAGCAGATTCATAGAAACTGTCCGCGAGATGGACGCATTGAATACTCCGGACGAAGAACAAAATTAAAGGGTGCATTTATGGTATTTTCCAGCTTAACATTTCTGTTTGCGTTTCTGCCGATAACGCTTATTCTGTATTACCTCGTTCCGAAAAAGGCGAAGAACGTTATTATACTCATAAGCGGTCTGGTATTTTACGCATGGGGCGAACCGATCTACGTCCTGGTGATGATACTGTCGACATTCATCGACTACACCGCCGGACGGATAATAGACAAGTACGACGACCGCCCCAAAATACGAACGGCGTGCCTGCTGGTGTCGCTGATAATGAACATCGGGCTGCTTGCTACGTTCAAGTACCTCGGGTTCATCATTGAGTCGCTGAACGCCGGATTCGGGCTTGCGATCCCGAATCCACACCTGCCGCTGCCGATAGGCATCAGCTTTTTCACGTTCCAGTCGATGAGCTACACCATTGACCTCTACCGCCGCCAGATAAAGGTTCAGAAGAACGCCGCAAGCTTTATGGCGTTCGTTACGCTGTTCCCGCAGATAGTGGCGGGGCCTATCGTAAGGTACGAGGATATCCAGAACGAGATAGACGACCGCACCATCACTGAAAAGATGGTCGGCGACGGTATCTCCCGGTTCATCGTGGGACTGGGCAAGAAGGTGCTTATCGCCAACAACATCGGTCTGCTGTGGACGGAAATAAAGGCGTTCGACTACGGAGAGATCTCCGCAGTTACCGCTTGGATGGGAATACTGGCGTTCACGTTCCAGATATACTTCGACTTCAGCGGCTACTCCGATATGGCAATAGGTCTGGGCAAGATGATGGGATTCAACTTCCCGGAGAACTTCAACTATCCCTATATGTCGCACAGCGTTGCGGAATTCTGGCGGCGCTGGCACATCACCCTCGGCGACTGGTTCAAGAGCTATATCTATTTCCCGATGGGCGGCAGCCGCAAGGGACTTCCGCGCACGATAATCAACCTGCTCGTCGTCTGGACGATAACCGGTATCTGGCACGGCGCAAGCTGGAACTTCATGCTGTGGGGAACCTATTTCGGCATTCTGATAGTTATCGAGCGGCTGTTCCTCGGGAAGGTGCTCCAGAAGATACCCGCGTTTTTCAGCTGGCTGTACACGTTCATCATGGTGGTGTTCGGCTGGGTGATGTTCGACGCAGTGGCTCCCGGGACGGTCAGCTTCGGCGACGTTTTCGGGCAGGTGTGGACGTTCATCTCGGCGATGTTCGGCGGTAACGGCGTGTTCATCGACGATACGGCGGTGAACTACATCGTGAATTACGGGCTGATATTTGCGGTGTGCATTTTCGGCAGCTCCGATGTGCTCAAGTCCATTTCGGAGTATATCCGCAAGAAGGCACCGACCTGGGTGCAGTACGGATTCCCGGTGGTGGACACGGTGATAATGCTCGCGTCTGTGGCATATCTTTCTACCTCCAACTACAATCCGTTCCTGTATTTCAACTTCTGAGAAAGGAGAGCGCATGAAGAATAAATTCCGCATGACCCCGGCAAAGCTGACTGCGGCGCTGTTCGCCGTGATACTGCTTGCTGTGCCGATAGTGACGATAGCTCTCCCGAAGCAGGAGCGCAGCGAGAACGAGAACCGCACCCTTGCAAAGTTCCCGGATATCGTGAACCACACGAAGATGGACAAGGCGGAGAACCTCGGCGACGTGATGGGAGCTATCCGCTGGGAGGACATCACCACCCGCGACGACGACAGCTGGATGGATAAATTCGAAACCTACTTTTCCGACCACCTGGTAGGGCGCGAGGAATGGGTACGCGCCCGCAACGAGATGGAAAAGCTCGCCGGGAAAAAGGAGATAAACGGCGTCTACACCATCGACAACCAGATGATACAGGCGTTCAAGAGCTACGACCAGTCGGACGTTGAATCCTCGCTGAACGCGATGAACCGGTTCGCCGAGAACCACCCGGACATTCAGGTAAGCTTCATGCTGGCGCCGACGGTGCAGGAGATATACTCATCGAAAATACCGTCCTATGCGGGGTATCTTAGCGAAAAGAGCTTTATCGACGACTGCTACAAGAAAATGAACGGCGTAAGCACGGTGGACTGCCTTAGTTACCTCACTGGGCACGGCTCGGAGTACGTTTTCTACCGTACCGACCACCACTGGACGAGCCTGGGAGCTTATTACGCGTACTGTGCGGCGGCAAAGACGCTGGGCTACAGCGCCTACACGCTGGATCAGTTCAACATCGAAACTGCAAGCAGCAGCTTCCGCGGAACGCTGTATTCCAAGACCCTGGATAACGGAGTTGCCCCGGACAGTATCGATTACTTCCACCTTGCCTCCGGCGACCCTCAGATAAAGATGACGGTGTTCGACGGCAGCAAGGAAACGGTCTACGACAGCCTGTACGTCCGAAGCTACCTTGACGTAAAGGATAAGTACTCCAGCTTCACCGGGACCAATTCTCCCATCGTCACCATAGAAACGGACGTCGATAACGGGAAGAACCTCCTGCTGATAAAGGACAGCTATGCGCACAGCCTTGTGCCGTTCCTTGCGAACCACTACAGTAAGATAACCATGGTAGACATGCGATACATCAACGTTGACCTCGGCAGACTCATCGACCTGTCGGAGTACCAGCAGGCAATGTTCATGTACAACGCGGTAACGTTCAGCAGCGACCTCACCATCAAGAGGATATCGCTTACAAAATAAGCATTATTGGTTGAGAAACTATAATTTAACGTTGCAGGGACTTTGAATTTTACGGCAACTCCCCAGTTAGTGCTGCGAATTTGAAAGTCCCTGCTACTATAAATTATAGTTCCTTCGACAGTCACCAGCCCCCGCTATACGCAGGGGCTTTTTGTAATCAATTTGTAATTTATCTGTTACCACTCTGTAATTGACTTTGATGGAATAATATGCTATGATATAGCTACAAACAAAATCGATTGATGTGGGAGGTAACGCTATGAAAAAACTGCGGATAATTTACGCGCTGATAGTAAGCGCTGCGCTGTTCCTGGCGATATCGCTGACTGCCTGCGCGGACTGCGGTCCCAAGCCCAATTTAAGGATAACGTTCCGCAATGCCGGAGATGAGCGTTATTACAGCACGATTCTTTCGAAAAGTACATTTGAGCCGGGAGCGGGGGAGCTTTTCGGGGATAATGATCATTCCTTGAGATGGTATCAGGCACTCTCTCCGGAGGAGCAGGAAGCGGTGAATGCTTTCGCGGCTTATCAGGCGCAGGAGGGATTCAATTTCTTCCCTATAATATGGGACAGCAGTAAAAACGTAATAAGCTGGGGCTACATGCCGCCGGACGAGTTCGTGCTGCTTGTTTACTTCCCGGAAAGCGGCAGAATGCTTGAAAGCAACATCTGTCACACCTACGCGTTTGACAGCTATTTCGCGGTCGATTTATCCGATGTTTCCGGCGATGCGATTTCTGTCGATTCCGGGTACGGCATAACGGTCCAGCCGTCCTATCAGGTCGGGGAATGGATACTGGAATTCATATCCCGGGTGCTCGTCACTATCGCGGTGGAGCTTGTCGTAGCGCTGATTTTCGGCTACTGGGAGAAACGCACGCTGCTGTTTTTCGCCATCGTCAATGTTGCAACGCAGATACTGCTGAACATCGTCCTCTCCATTGCGAATATCAACTATGGGATACTGATGTTCCTGTTCGCGTATTTTATCGGGGAGCTGATGGTGGTGACTTTCGAGGCGGTGTTCTATGGTCTGTATATCGGGAAATACAGCAAGCGTCATAAGAGCGGAGTACGCGCAGTTTTCTACGCTATATGCGCGAATATAGCTTCTTTTATATCAGGTGTGGTGTTCAC
>CAKSHG010000106.1 GCA_934456315.1 uncultured Oscillospiraceae bacterium
TACATCAGCCCGGAGCAGGCGCGCGGCGACATCACCGACGAGCGCAGCGACATCTACTCCGTTGGCGTGGCGCTGTATGAGATGCTCACCGGAAAGAAGCCGTTCGACGGCGACACTCCGGTTTCCATCGCGCTCATGCACATGCAGAGCACCCCGAAGAAGCCCACCGAGATCAATAGCACCATTCCCGAGGGACTGGAGCAGATAGTCCTCCGCGCAATGCAGAAGGACCCCGCACAGCGATACCAGACCGCCGGCGAGATGATAAAGGACCTCGAGGATTTCAAGGCGAACCCGAGCATGCTGTTCGAGTACAAGTACAACTCCACGGACGGCTCCACCAAGTATTTCGACCGTCCCATTCCCGCCGCGGAGCAGGAGCGTGTCCGCCGCAGGCAGGCGGTACAGACCGAGCCGGACGAGGATTACGACGAGGACGATGACGATGATGACGAGGACGAGTACGAGGAGCGCCGCTCCCCGCTGATACCTATCCTCTTTGCAGTGGGGACCGCGTTCGTTATCGCAACGGTGTTCCTTGTCATGACGATAGTTTTCCGCAATCTGAACGTTACGCCGGAGCAGGTAGGCTCCGTTGCGGGGATATCCAGCGGCTCCACGGTGAGCGTCAACGACAGCAACGAGTACCTCATGCCGAACCTCATCGGAATGTCCTGGGACGAGGCTAAGTCCAAGTATTCCCAGTACATGACGCTCATTCCCGAGCAGGAGTGGAGCGAGGTCACCAAGGACCAGATCTTCGACCAGGAGTACCCCGAGGGACGCAAGGTCAAGATAGGCACTGAGGTCACCGTAAAGGTCAGCATGGGTATTCGCCAGATAGAGATTCAGGATATGACCAACCTTAGCGCCGCCATCGCGGAGAGCAAGCTCCAGAAGGACGGCTTCAAGGTAAAGAAAACCTTCGTTGAGTCCGACGATATCGCCAAGGATTACGTTATCCGCACCGAACCCGCTGCCCATGAGATGGCAGACCAGGGAAGCACGGTAGCGCTCGTTATAAGCATGGGTCCGGAGGATACCTCCGTCAACGTACCGAAGTTCGTCAACCTCCCGCTTTCCGTTGCGCTTGAGCGCGCGGCGGAGTACCACCTCGACCCGCAGGTACGCTACGAGGACAGCGAGGAGATCGAGAAGGACGTAGTAATGGAGCAGAGCATCGAGCCGGGCAGCACGGTCGACCGCGATACTCCCATCGAGCTTGTGGTAAGCACCGGCGAGATAAGCGAAAAGACCAGAAAGTTCACCTACTCGCTGCCGAAGAAGGCTTCCGGCGAGTTCGAGTTCAAGTATTATGTTGACGGCGTGCTCGACGAGGATTCCAGGGTAACACTGGATATCGGACTTGCATCCAGCAAGTCGCTGACCTACACCGTGACCGGCAAGGCAGGCGAAACCAAGACGGTCACCATCAAGGTAACGTCGCTCGACACCGGCAACACCGGCAACTACGGCGAGGTAATCGTAACGTTCCCCGAGGACGGCAGCAAGGCTACGCTGGAGGACAGCTTCAACGGCTCCATCTTCTCCGAGCTTCAGCAGTCCGACGTGATTTCCGAGCCGACGGTGGACACCACCGAGCCTTCCGAGCCGGCGGGCGACACCTCCGAGCCGGAGCACACTGAGCAGCCCGAGCACACAACGTCAGGTTCCCACACGGAAACTTCTCCGGTAGAGCCTGACCCGGGAATATCCGTAGACTGACAGGGGGTAATGATATTTCTGCTGAATATCATCATGGGATAATTACAAAAGCAGTCGGGGGCATCTATTATGTAGATGCCCTTTCGGGCTTTGAGAAAGACGGGAGGGGCGTTCCGGACGGGACGAACTTCAAATGCGCCGCGAGGGGACTGTTCCGGAAGAACGAGATAAGTCCCAGCGCCGGCGACAACGTAATAGTAGAGTGCCAGGAGAACCACGAACCGCTGATATCCGAGATACTGGAGCGCCGGAACTATCTGGTGCGGCCGCCCCTCGCGAATCTGGACGGGATAGTGTTCGTGATAAGCTGCGCAGACCCGGCTCCGAACCGGTTCGTGCTGGATAAGCTCATCGCGATAGCCGACAGCAAGCGGATAGAGCCGATGATAGCCTTCACTAAACCGGATCTGGAGCAGGCGGAGGAGCTTGCGGAGGTCTACCGCCGTATCGGGATAAGCGTCTGCATGGTGAACAACCTCACCGGAGAGGGCGCGGAGCACGTCCGGGAGTTCATCAACGGCAGGCTGACCGCGTTCATCGGGAATTCCGGCGTGGGGAAATCCAGCCTGATGAATTCGCTGTTCCCGCAGCTGGGGCTTGAAACCGGAGTAATCAGCAAGAAGCTCGGCAGAGGAAAGCACACCACACGGCAGGCGCAGCTCTACCGCCTTTCGGAGCTTGACCCCTCCATGACGGGCTACGCCGCCGACACGCCGGGATTCTCCACGGTGGACACCGAGCGGTACTGCCGCATTCCGGCGGGGGAGCTGGACAACAGCTTCCGGGAGTTCGCGGGGTTCGCCGAGAAATGCAGGTTCGCCGACTGCGCGCATATCAAGGAAAAGGACTGCGCCGTAAGAGCTGCCGCCGAGCGCGGCGAGATAGCAAAGTCCCGCTACGAGAGCTACCTGCGAATGCACGAGGAAGCGAGCAGGATAAACGACTGGGAGTGACAGCATGTCAAAAATATGTTCAATAATATGCGGAGCGCCGTCCGGCGCGCTTCCGGAGAAGTCGGAGGGTCTGATCATCTGCGCCGACAGGGGGCTTGACCACGCGCTTGCCGCCGGGTTAGTCCCGGATATAGTGGTAGGGGATTTCGACAGCGCGGACAGCCAGCCGCCGGAGGGCGTCCGGGTGATCCGCACAGTCCCGGAAAAGGACGACACGGACACGATCCTCGCGTGCGAAGTCGCGATAGACGAGGGCTGCGATGAGATACGGCTCTACTGCGCGCTTGGCGGCAGGACTGACCACACCATCGCGAATATCCAGACGATGGAGATGATGCGCCGGCGCGGCGTGAACGTTACGATAGTCGGGGAGGGCGAGCGGATTTACCTCGCACACGAGCGGGAGGTCGCGATACCGAAGTTCCGCGGCTACGTTTCGGTGTTCTCCTACGGGGAGGACTGCACGGTCAGCGAGTACGGCATGAAGTACGGACTGGTGCGCTACCGCCTGGACAACTCCTACCCGCTGGGGGTCAGCAACGAGGTCGCGGAGGACGTCGGCAGGATAATCGTCCACGCGGGCACGGCGCTGATAATAGAACATCAGGAATAAAAATCTACCCCGGTCCAGCGCGTTACTGGACCGGGGTTTTGTTATGCCGCCGCGTCTGAATTGGAGCTTCCCGACTGTCCGGGAGGAGTGAATCCGCCGTCCTGCGGGAGGTCGGGGGGAGTAAAGTCGCCGTCCGCAGGGCGCTCCGGTCTGGAGGCGCCGTCCGGGGGATTCGGGTGGGTGAAGTCCTCGTTGCGGGAGCCGTCCTGCTGACCCCAAGAGCCGTTCTGATTCCAGGTGCCCGCGCCGCTTCCGGTGGCGCCGCCGCCGCTGACTCCGTCGGTAGCCGTGACGGTGGTCAGAAGCACGTCGTCTGCGTAGATGGAGTAGGTCGTACCCTCGGTGAACTTATCTGAGGAGAATATCAGCGATTCGCACGCTTTGGGGGTCACAGTGCTTAGCACGTCGCTGCCGTCCGTGTCCCGCACCTCGATGGTGCTGTCTGCCGCAACGCTGCTGTAGACCGACAGGCAGGGCTGCGAAAGCGTGCTGGGAGCCTGCGCCATTCCCCGGGAGCCGAGCGCGATCAGCGTACCGCCGCACATCGCAAAGGACACGTCGTAGTCGAGAGCGCCGTCGCCGTTGCTGGTCGGACCGAATACGACCAGAGTACCGCCGCTCATGGAGATGGTGCCGTTGGAGTCTACGCCGTCGCCGTCCGCGTTGGCGGTTATGCTGCCGCCGGAGATGGTGAGGTAGGGAGTCGTGCCGGAGGTGTCGCTGTCGCAGGCGTTGATCCCGTCGTCGTAGGTGCGCAGGCTGATAACGCCGCCGTTTATCTCGATACCGTTCGCTTCAAGACCCTCGTAGCTGGTGGAGATGTTTATCTCGCCGTCGTTTATAGTCAGCAGGAGGTCTGCGTGGATACCGTCGTCGCCGCTGGCGAGGGAGAAGCTTCCGCCGCCGATGGTGACGCTTCCGTTGGAGTGCACCGAGTCGTCCGCGCAGTCTGCGGAGATGGTGCCGCCGGTTATCGAGATGGAGTTCCCGGCTTTCAGACCCTTCATGCTTTCAGCGGAGTTGCCGTCGGAATCGGTCATGCCGCTGAAATCGAAGCCGCCGTTTCCGGAGCTGTTGTCGTTCCTGCCGCCGTTCATGGAGAATCCTCCCCATCTTCCGCCGCCGAAATCGTCCTTTGTGGAGTGCTCGACTGTGGCGCTGCCGCCTCCGGTGACGATGTTCAGCGTGCCGCCGGAGATGTTCAGGTCGGTTTCCGCCTGGATACCGTCCCTGCCGCACTCGAGGGTGTATTCACCGCCGGTTATGCTGATGTAGCCCTTCTGCGCGTCGGAGGAGTTGGTGGATTTCAGCCCGTCATAGCCGCTGTTAACGGTGACCGTGCCGGACGCGCCGAGGAGGTAATCCTTGCCGATGATCCCGTCCTCAACGGCAGTGACGTTGAGGATACCGCCGCAGAGCTTCAGCCCGTCGCGGCTGTTTATGCCGTCCTTGTAGTTGCCGTTGACGTTGAGCGTGCCGCTGCCGTTGATGACGAGGGTTTCGTGGGAGTACACCGCAGCCGCGTTGTTCTCGGCGTTTTCGGCGGTGTACTCCGTGCCGTCGGACAGGGTGTTGACGGAGTTCCCGGTGAGGGTCAGGGTCAGCTTGTCGGCGGTGTTGCAGAGTATCGCGGGTCCGGTCGTGCAGGTGAGGTCAACGCCGTTGAGAATAAGGTAAACGTTGTCGTCCTTCGAGCAGTCGATGATTATCTGCCCGTCGGAGCATTTCCCCGAAACGGAGTAGTATCCCGCCTTGCTGATGGTGACGACGGTGCCGTTTGCGGAAATGCCGCTGCCGCGGAGTTCAGCGCCGCTTTCCGTGAAAGCGATGGAACTCTGTGAGGTAGTGGCGGGGGTGAGGTCCTTTTCGCTGACGGTGTGCATTGCCGTGAGCTGCGCGGCGTCAGCGGTTTCGGTGCGGGTTACGGAGGAGTCGTCCTCCTGGGTGACTTCGCCCGAGCGCAGCGGGGAATTAGAGCAGCCGGTGTTGACCGACAGCGCTATGGAACAGAGCGCTGCAAGCGCCCTTAAGCCTGATTTCATGATGTATACTCCTTACAAAAGCCTTAGAGCTGCTCCGCGATTTCAGGGAGAGCGGACAGCGAGATAGTCAGATTACCGTTGCGCTCGCGCAGGTGGTCGAGCATTTCCTTTTCGCGGGAGTCGTCCTTTTCGGTGACGTAGTAGCGCAGGTCGAACAGCGTACCCATCGCGGTGGATTTCACCTGGACGAGCTCATGCTCGGAAAGGTACTCCGCGAAGATGTCGTCGAAAATTCCGGTGTAGTCGAGGTTCTCTGGTATAAGCACGCGCAGCAGCTTCCGGCGGGAGGTGTTCCTGAACCACGGCGTGAAGCTGACGGCAGTGAGCACAGCGCCGATGATCACCGCGATGAGCAATGCGAACGCGATGTAGCCCATACCGGTAGCAAGCCCGATGCAGACCGCGTAGAAGATGAAGCAGATATCCCGCGCACTGCCGGGAGCGGAGCGGAACCTGATGAGGCTGAACGCTCCCATGACGGCGACGCCCGCGCCGATGGAGCCGTTGACCAGCATGATGACCGCCTGCACGAGCGCGGGGAGCACCAGCATGGTGACGAACATATTGCGGGAGGGCTTCCGGGTGCGGAGCCTGTAGACTGCGGCGGCTCCAAGCCCCAGCAGCAGGGAAGCTGCGGTGCAGATGAGCATTGACGTGACGGTAAGCCCGTCCGAGCCGATTATTGTGTCGAAAAAGTTGTTCATGTAAGTCACTCCAGGTATCAGATCATGCATGCAAGCCCGGCGAGGTACTCCCGGTAGACCGAGCCGTATTTTGAGAAAGAGCCGGGATACAGCCGCATGTCGGAAAGTATCGCGGTGAGCCACAGCGGGATAGCGGCCGCGGATTTTATCTCCATGACGCGGAACGGCTGGTTCCCGAGGAACGCGCCGTCTGTGCCGTGCCGGAGGTCCAGGTCGTCCAGGCGGTAACGGACGTTGCCGTCCAGCGTGAGCCGAAGCTCCGGGTCGTCCACGCCGTGGAAAGCCCGCCGGTCGTAGAAAATCGCAGCCCTGGGACGGAGGTCGTCGCGGCTTATCATGTGCCGTATTTCAGCGGCGACCTGCCGGGCGTTGTAGTCGGCGGCGTCAAGGGGAGCGCCCTCCGTCAGGAAGCGCTCCGCGCCGGCGAAGTCCAAAGGGATACGCCGCTTGTAGACTATGCCGTCGAACTTCTTCTTTATCTCGAGAAACGCGGGGGAGGAATCGGTCACATTCCCGTAGGAGCGGAGCCTTAGCTTTTCCTTGTAGACCGGCTTATCCATCGAGAGCCGCGCGAGCCGGAAATCCGGGCTGTCGCAGTAAAGCGAGCAGGTGGTCTGGCGGGAGTATCCGTCCTCCGCCATGACGCCGGAAATGCGCCGCAGTATCTCGTCGGTCTGCTGTTCGGTGAGCAGGTATTTGATCTCCATGCGCCGGAAAGTATTTGCGTAAGCCGTTCTGATCACTCCTTGCCTTTCCGTTTACATGAATTATACATTATTTCTGTGACAGTTTTATGATAGATGGCGAAGTATTTCCTGCATGCATGAGAAATATATGTTAATAAATTGTGCAATTCGACCGAATGAAATGTGGATTTTCTCTGAAATGGGAAAAAATAACGCTCCCTTTGTAAGGGAGCGTTAATCGCGGTTTACTTGTTGATATCGCCGATGTACATAGCGTCGCCGAAGGAGAAGAAGCGATAGCGCTCCCTGACTGCTACTTCATAGGCGTGGAGCGTTTTCTCGCGCCCGAGGAACGCGCTGACGAGCATTATCAGCGTGCTTTCCGGCAGGTGGAAGTTGGTTATCAGCCCGTCGATCACCCT
>CAKSHG010000107.1 GCA_934456315.1 uncultured Oscillospiraceae bacterium
CAAAGCTGTACATATAGTCGGGATAACGCACCATAGTGCCCGCCGGCGGGTCAACCTCCCCGGTGTAAAGCTGCGCCAGCAGCCTTGTGAAATCACGGCAGCCTACATTACGCGCCTCTAATACGACGTATCTGCCGTCTGCATTCTTGAAGCCGCCGAGGTATACGTCGTCGCCGTTCATTTGACCCCAGCCTGCGTAGACCTCGCCGTTGCCCTCCGCGCCGGAAATGAACCTGGGACTTCCCTTGACGGGGTACCGCCCGAACGTTGCCAGGCTTCCGTACATTCTCCAGTCGTCCAGCACCTTAACGGAGATCTTTCTTTCGCCGCATTTGAAAATAAGGTCCGCGTAGAAACTGGTGCGCTTCTTATTTTTGAAGTAATCGACTTTATCAGTGAGGTAGTGGTCGGGTTCTTCAGTTTCAACTCCGTTTTCGTCAATGTTGAGGCTTGTGCCGACGTACTTCTGCGCCTCGGCGAATTCCTCCGGATCGTCGCCAGGGAGCATTTCCGTATTGACTCCTATGTCCTTTGCCCAGTCAGCCGAGCCCTCACGATAAATGCCCTCGTATGCCGCGCGATACACTAGCTTTGTTGTCGAGCCGCTTCCGGCTGCAAATTCGTCCGGGAGTGTCAGCTTGTTCATCATATCGATGCCGGTAAGCTCCGGTATCTCGTCAAGCGTGTAGTACGGCACATCGCCGCCGTCCACCGGCTGGTTATACTCAACATTCCAACTGTAGGGGTTATATAAGCTGGCGTCGCCGCTCAGATAATAGAAAGTAAGCTGATTGAGGTTCAGCGTACCCCACTCGGTTTCCTGCTTTTTCGGATCGGGGAGAATTATCTCAAAGCCCTTGTCGTCCATACTGTCGCTGACGAAACCGTAACTGCCTGTTATGATCGCGTTGTATAACCCCATGTGATCCTGTATGCGGTACTGATAGGTGTTCTTCGCGATGCAGTCGATGAACTGGTCGCGGGTGATGTTCTTCGCGTCTATGCGGACGTAAGCCTCGGGGCTTGTCGTATTGAGGTAATAGTACGCGGTATAGTATGTGTCCACGCCATCGGTGTAAGTACCAACGTACATCTTGAGGTCGTATGCCGGGTCGATGAAGTTGGCGTAGCTCTCGCGCGAGAAAAGGCTCTCCGGGTCGCCTACAGCCTTTAGATAACCGCCGTCCGGCAGGGTTATCGGAATGAATTCATTCTCCACCGTGGAAATGCTTAGATTAGCCTGCTTTGTGCCGTCCTCGCTGCGGTAGATGAGGGTCATTCCCGTGTCGCTGTAGTAGCCGTCGGAGTACGGCAATTCATTCCCCAGTGGGCGTGTATCGGTGATATCATCGCCGCCGTCAGAGTACTCATACTTTTCGATCCCGTGGTTCTGCTCGTATATCTGATCCCAGCCAAGAGAGCTGAACTCCCTTGTGGACTGCCACCTCTTGCGCATTTCCGTGACCGCCGCCGCGCTGTCCGCAAACTGCTGTCCCGGCTCGGAATGCTCCGCGTTCGTTTCGGAAAGCTCCTGGAATCGCATGATTCCACAGGCTGTCTTTATGCTGTTTCCATCGTCCTGCGCTTCTGCGGTTTCAATGGTTTCGGGAGATTCCTGCGTCTGCGCGGACTCGCCGGACTGTTCGCCGGATTCCTGCGTGCCGGTGGAATTCACCGGGGGCTGGGTCATATTATTGCGGCTTAGCATTACTCCCGCTCCCACCGCGAAAACCGCGATGACAGCTGCGGCTGAACCTGCAATTACAGCAGTCTTTCCGGCACTGCGCTTTTTCGGAGCTATTTTTATTTCCTGCGTGGTGTGGAGCAGCTCGTCGTCTGTGAAATCCGCAGAAGTGCCTTTCTGCTCCATCTCGTCCATTGCGGCGAGGAGCTTCTTCTTCATATCCGCTCTGCACTCATCGGAGAGCGTGATTTTGTTATATGCCGACTTGAAATCTTTTCTGTTCATATCGCGTCCTCCTCTAAGCTTATTTTTAGTGCGCTGCGTCCGCGCTCAAGGCGCTTGTAGACTGTGTTTTCGCTTATTCCGAGCGCTGATGCTATCTGCGCAGCGGTCATATCCTCGTAATAGAACATGTAGATCGTGGTTTTCAGCTTGTCCGGAAGCCTCATCACAAGGTCGAGCAGCTCATGCTCGCTGTCGGTGACCGGAGCGCTCAGTGTGTTTTCAAGCACCTCGTCCAGCGGAACGTTCCGACGAATCCTGCCGGATTTCATGACGTTCAGCGCCTTGTTCTGCGCTGTACGTATCAGCCACGCCTTGACGTGGCTGTCGCTTTCGAACCACTCCTGCCTTATCAGCGCCAGGAACGTTTCCATTACGATATCCTGCGCCTCCTCGCGGCTTTTCACGATATTCAGGGCGATCCGGTAAACCATGTCCGAATATTGGTCGAACATTCCGCTGACCGTATCCTGAGTAATATTGATCATAAAATTCCCACCTTTCCGGCAGACCTGCTGCCTGCGGAAGTATCCGCTTTAATAATAACACAAATCGGGTCGTCATTTCCTGACATTCCGAAACAAAAATGAAAAATTGCCCTCCAAAAAACGCCCTTCCAAATTATGAAATATGTACAATTAGTGTCTGAACAGGGAATAAACCGTGAAAAACTATTGAAAAAGAATGCAAATCATGGTATAATGAATGTTGTCTGAAGCCAATATCAAAGCTACATCACAGGAGGTTTTTTATCATGGTTTTAAAGAGATCACAGAAAATCGGCAGCTTCCTGCTGTCACTGGTAATGCTGCTGTCGCTGACATCAGTATTCTGCTTCACGAGCGCTGGTGCAGCGTCCGACGGCGAGTGGCAGTACGAATATGAGAACGGCGGCGTTACGATCACCGGATTCATCGGCACCGGCAGAACGATTTCCGTCCCGTCCAAGATCAACGGCGAGCGCGTTAAGAAAGTCAACGCCCTCAACAACAACAATTCCAAGACTTCCGTTACTTCCGTAACATTCGCAAGCGGTATCGAGGAGATCGGCACAGGTATTTGCAAGGGCTATACCGCCCTGGAAAGAGTATCGCTTCCCGATACGCTGATCACCATTGGCAGCGACGCATTTTTCAACTGCTCCGCGCTTACTGGTATCACTGTTCCGAATTCCGTCACCTCCATCGGGTCCAACGCGTTCAGCGGCTGCATTTCCCTTATCAGCGCAGATCTTAGCTGCAAGGCAACCGTATTACCCAGCGGACTGTTCAACGGCTGCTACGCTCTGAATACGGTATCCCTGCCCGCATTCATCACCTCGATCGGCGATGCAGCATTCAGAGATTGCCGTGCGCTTTCCAACATAAACATTCCTGATAATGTAAAGGAGATCGGCAAAGAGGCATTTAATGGCTGCAGCAGAATTACCAAGATCGCCCTACCTACCGAGCTCAAGACGATCGGCGAAAGAGCGTTCAAGGACTGCTCCGGTCTTACTGAAATTTTCATTCCCAATAAGGTAAAGACCATCTCTGAAGAGGCGTTTTCCACCTGCACATCTTTACAGAATGCCTATATAGGCGCAGGTGTTACCGTTATTAAAAAGAACATTTTCTCTGGTTGCGTTTCCTTGAAGAACATCGTATTTGGCGGCGACAACTATAATTTTAGCGATCTTTTCAGTTCTTCTATGATGACCACCTATACATATTATCCTTCCAAGTACGCAAGCGGCTGGGCAAATTATGACGGCATCAACCTCAAGAGCTACAACGCTCCCACCAGCGTAACCATCACCGGAGCAACTGAAGCTGCTCCCGGAGCTAAGGTAACTCTCAAGGTCAACGCAGTACCCTCCAGCAGCGAATTCGCAAATGTATACATTCTCAAAAGCTCCAACCCCAATGTAGCAACAGTGTCCGACGACGGAACGATCATCGCAAGAGCAACCGGTATCACAACGATCACCGCGTACATGATAAACGGCGTATCTGCTTCCATCACCTTCTCCGTAACTCCTACCAAGCCGCAGAACATCAAGGCAGCCGCTAAAACCACGACCTCTGCCGAGATCACATGGAGCGCTGTAAGCAACGTCACCGGCTACAACATCTATCGTTCCACTTCCAAGAACGGAACATTTAAAAAGGTAGGCAGCTCGACCACCAACTCCTACACAGACAAGGGGCTTTCCAAGGGCAAGACCTACTACTACAAGGTTGCAAGCTATGTTAACTCTGATGGCAAGCAGGCTGTTTCCGCTTACACATCTGTAGTTTCTGTCAAGGCTGCGGCTCCGGCTCCTGCACAGATTTCCGCTTCAAAGGCTAAGAGCGGCGCGGCAAAGATCACCTGGAGCAAATCCACCGGCGCAAACGGCTACGAAGTATACATGGCTACCTCGGCAAACGGAAAGTTCACCAAGGCAGGCACAATCACGAAGGCAGCTACCGTGACCTACACCAAGAGCGGTCTTAAGAGCGGCAAGACCTATTACTTCAAGGTTCGCGCCTACACGACCGTCAGCGGAAAGAAAGTCTACAGCGACTATACAAAGACTGTTAAGGTCAAGGTCTGATCCCTGACATGACATAATGAAATGCTCCCTGCCAGTGGCGGGGAGCATTTTTCGTATAACGCAGCAAAATAAAAAGCGGAGAAACCGAAGTTCCTCCGCCTGATATTCAGTCAAACCGCCTTGCCGTAGATATGCATAATAAAACCCGCTACTCAGCAGGGTGGGTAAGGTCGCCTGAGGGTTTCACGCTCCCTATCTTCCGCAGTACGGGAGGTCTGCAATCCGCCGCCAGAGTCGAGATCCCAATTAAAACATGTTCGGATTCATAATCACATACCCGAACGAACAAGGCAGTAAGTCAGCATCAATATTATCTACAGAATCACCGAAGATACTACTGTAAGATATCGTCTTCTCCATCGGCCATTTCTTCCATCGAGAACAGCCCCTTCAGGAAAAGCTCACCAATGCGCTGGTTTTCTTCCTCTGAATCGATAGAGGAGAACAGCAGCTCATCTCCGTCCTCTTCACCCTTTAATACAACGAATTCGTCAGGCTCGTCGTCCTCGTTTTCGGGCTTGGGAAGAAGCGCGTAATAAATAACGCCCTCGTACTCCATGCTCGCTATGCACTCGAACTCCGTGGTGACGCCGTCCTCGTCGTCAAGGGGAATATACGTTTCCTCAAAGAAATGGAAAACTGCGGGCTTTCCAGATTCATCTTTTATGGTAACGGACTCGCCGTTTTCATCGATGATCACATTATCGTTTTCTGCCATTTCGGTTCCTTTCCGCAAAGCCGCTTTGTAGTTTCACGTTCCTTCGCTATCTATATTTTACAATAAAAAGCCGATATTGTCAAGGTCTTTTTTAGGACATTTTGCACATTTCTATAATTTCTTTTTTTCGGTTTATTATGCCTGGAAAATAAAAACGGCACCGCTTTCGCGATGCCGTTGATATTGCTTGAGTAAACCTAAGCAGAGCGCTTAAATTAGCCTCTCTTCTTGGATACGATAACAGCGCCAGCAGCCAGAGCAGCAACGCCAGCAACTACTGCAATACCCTCAACGCCGGTGTCAGGAGAGCCCTTGCCGTCAGTTGTTGCAGCGGGAGCCTCAGCGTCAGCTGTAGCAGCATCGCCAGTGGTAGCAGCAGTATCATCAGCAGCTGCATCGCCGCCACCGATACCGGAAACTGTGAATGTTACGGACAGAGTGTCATCGAAGGAGAAACCAGCAGCGTCGATAGGAGCGTCCTTAGAGGTGTCGCCGTATGCGTTGTAGATCTCGAGTCTGATCTTGCCGTTGCCCTCGATATCGCCGTAGTAGAGCTTGCTCTCGTCAACAGCGATGTCGGTGGAAGTGCCGTCAGAATTTGTAGCAGTGATAACTACGTCAGAGATGGTCAGACCAGTAGACTGAGCGAAAGCCATCTTCTCAGCCGCGGTCTGGAGACCGTCGTAGCCGTCAGCGTCCTTACCGCAGCCAAGTGCAGTAGCAAGGCCGTCGATATCTACGCAGAATACAGTAGCGCCGTTAGCGGTAGCGGGAACCATCTCAGCGGTCTCCTCGTCCTCCCACTCAAAGCCGCTTACTGCAACAGTGTATGTACCGTCGCCGGTAACGTCAGCTGTGGTAGCGTTGTCACTTGTAGCGTCCATGCACTGTACGGACCAGTCGGAAGAAGCGTACATCAGGAATGCTTCGTAAGCGCCTGCAGAAGCTGCCATAACAGCTGCGCTTACTACTGCTGCAGAAGCAGCACCAAGAATCTTAGTAATCTTCATGATAGAAAATCCTCCATAATAATCTCGAACGGCATAGTTATCCATGCACGTCCATACATATATTTTATAACATTACGAGCCATTTTTCAATTGTAAGATTACACAAATTTCAAACGATTACATTGCTCGATTTTCACAAATCTTACATAAAAACATCCGTAAAGTTCCACTTAACGCCAATTTACCTAAGTTAATCGCGCGATTCACTTAAATTACTTTTTACGGAAGTTCGGATTATCATCCGACTCACGCATGATAGCGTCGAATAGCCGCTGTGTTTTGCTTGATCTTCCACGTTTCTTGTCCTTGAGCATGTTCAGTTCCTCATGAGTTGACGTACTGGAGCTCTCCTCATCAAACAAATGACGTTCTTCAGTCCATATTCCTGACGGGATCTCGGGATTTGGCGAGCTTTTTTCATTTGCGATGAGCCTATCGGAGTCGTTTGCCCCGGGAACTTCGTCGGAAGTCTTAGCTGTTCGCCGCTTACCGGACGACTGGCTTGTCTGCGTTTTACGCGTTGTACCGGAAGCATCAGCAACATGATCATTGCGGCTCGAAGCGGGCTTTGATTTTGATTTGGAGATTTCTTCTGGCTCCGTTGTACGCGGATCAGGTCTGCTCATGTCATTTTCCGACTGCTCGAGCACATCAAATATTGAGCCGAATTCCCAGAAAGGATCCTTTTCTGACTCCGGAGTTTCCACGGGTTCAGGCTGATTTTCCGGGGCTGCGGGCTCAGGGCGTGACACCGCCTCGTAGGTCTGTTCAGCGCTGCCCAGGGGAGTTCCCGCTATCTTTCCATAGGCGGAGATAGCCGCCGCGTTCTTCCGTATCACCTTTGCTC
>CAKSHG010000108.1 GCA_934456315.1 uncultured Oscillospiraceae bacterium
TCATCGCCTGCTCGTCGTGGTCGGTCTTTTTGAGTATCTGATTCAGCACGGCGACGATTATCCCCACCGCCGCTATCTTGAATATCAGGTCAAGTTCCATTGCACGCCTTTCCCTTACAGCAGCATGACCGCCGCCCCCAGCCCCGCGAGCACTCCGCCGGAGCGGTACATTCTCCCCTGCTGCTCCGACTTCTTTTCCGCTGCGGATATCAGCTTGTCGAGCTGCGCAGAGTACAGCCGCAACAGCGATATCTGGCTGTCTGCGGAGCACGTCCCCAGCTCCAGACCGAGCTGTTTCAGCAGCTGTACCTCCTCCCTGCCGCACCACGCCAGCGCAGAAAGCCTGTCCACTGCGCTGCTCCACGCTGCGCGGATATCCGGTTCGTTTCCCGGGCACTCCCGCAGAAGTTTCCCGAATTCTCCCTGGCTGCCCCGCATCAGCTCCGGCAGCGTGGGAGCCGTGCAGGCTATCTCGATGGAGTACTGCTCCAGCGTCAGCCGAAGCTCCCGCAGCAATGCGCACCGACGTTTCAGCAGCATGCTCCTGCGGAATCCCCATGCCGAACATATCAGCAGTATCAGCAGCCCCGCCGCCGCTCTCACGGGCGCACCTCCGGAATATCAGCAAGCTCGGTCAACTCTGTCAGCCTGCCGCGCTCACCGAGCAGAGCGGCGCGGTCGAACAGCGGCAGCAGCTTCCGCAGGGAGGGACGCCCCAGAAGCTCCGGGATACTCCCGGCATGAGCGGACGCTATCAGCTTCACTCCGCAGTTCATGCACTGCCGGACCTCCTCCGCGTCGCCGCCTATCTCGTCGCAGATGATGACCTCCGGGCTTAGCGACCGCAGCGCGCACATTATCCCCTCGCCCCTGGAGTAGCCGCTCAGCACGTCGGTATTTTCGCCGACGTCCAGCGCCGGGGTCCCTCCGGAAACCCCGGCAAGCTCCCCCCGGGAATCCACGACGGCGACCCGGCGGCTCTCCCCGAGGATACGCGCCATGTCCCGGAGCACCGTAGTCTTGCCGGAAAGCGGCTTCCCACACACGATGAGCGAGCACAGCCCGTCCGGGAACGCCCGGCGGCACAGCTCCTCCGCGCAGCCGCGCACCTCCCTCGCGAACCGGATATTCAGCGACGAGATGTCTTTCAGTGTGGAGATCCTCCCGCACTGTTCCACGGCGGTGCCGCAGAATCCCACACGGTGCCCGCCGGGGAGCGTTATATAGCCCTCAGATATCTCCCGGGCGTAGCTGTGTACGGAGTTCCTGCACAGCTCCAGGAAGCATTCGCTGATATCCCGCTGGCTGAACGGCGCGGAGCATTTCAGCATTCTGCCGTCTGTCATGACCGCGCAGGCGCTCCTGCCCGTCCGCAGGCGTATCTCCGCGATGTTCCCCGGCGGGAGCGTGATTTTCGCCGCCGCAGAGCGCAGCGGAACTGTCCTGATGGTTTTAGCGGCTGTCATGTGCCATTCCTCCCCGTTTCATTTGTACAAGTCTATTCGCAGCCTGTCCGGTTTATGACACAAAAAATGGAGCAGGACTCAAAGCCCTGCTCCGGAGGTATGAAAATCAGTACGGTATCTTATCAAAAAGCATCACAGCGCGGAATACTGCTCGTCTGTGACAGGCTCCTGCCACTCGTTGGAACAGTTCTCGCCGGGAACCTCCACCGCGAGGTGGGAGAACCAGCTGCCCGCAGCGGCGCCGTGCCAGTGCTTGACGTTCGCCGGAATCGTGACAACTGTGCCGGGAGTCAGCTTCTGCGCGGGCTTTCCCCACTCCTGGTACCAGCCCTCGCCGTCAACGCACACCAGTATCTGCCCGCCGCCCTTGTCAGCGTGGTGAGTATGCCAGTTGTTGCGGCAGCCCGGCTCGAACGTAACGTTCGCGATGAACACGGTCTGCTTCGGGTCGGTCAGCGGCTTGAGGTAGGAATTTCCGGTGAAGTACTTCGCGTAGGCGGTGTTCGGCTCACCCTGCCCGAAGAATCCGCCGTGCTCCTCGGTGATATCGTCGGCATAGACCTCCTTAGCCTGGCGGAATGCAGCCCAGGCGTTCGGCCAGCCTGCGTAGAACGCGATGTGAGTGAGTATCTCCGACATCTCGGTGCGGGTAACGCCGTTCTTGCGCGCCTCCTTCAGGTGGAATGTCAGGGAGCTGTCAGTTATCCCCTTGCCGATAAGCGCGGATACCGTCACAACGGAACGCAGCTTCAGGCTAAGCTTGTCCTCCCTCGACCACACCTCGCCGAATAGAATGTCGTCGTTAAGATGCGCGAACTCCGGCGCAAACTCGCCCAGCACGTCATGCCCTGCTGTCTGCTTTACCATAAAAGATTCACTCCTTATTTATATTCTGATTTGATTATATCGCGTTTTTTCTGAAATGTCAAATACTTATAGTGTATCACATTTTATGCTTTACAGGCATATTTGCACGCAAAAAGGGAGCATGTTCCAGCTCCCTTTGTTATTAATCCACCGTCTTTTCCTTGGTGACCATGCGGCTGCCCAGCTGCTCGTAAAGTATGCAGAATCTTCCGCCGACCTGCGGGTCGAACATTCTCGGAGTGCCGTTTATCACCATCTCATTCCACCAGTGGGGACCGCCGGAAGCGGTCTTGCCGCCGATGAGCTTCATGTCGAATCCGAGGTACTTCATCATCGCCTGGTAGGTCACGGCGTACTGGTAGCACTGTCCCGCGTGGTCGGAAAGGATAGCCTTTATCGAATCCAGCGAAACCTTGTTGATGTCATATTCGTACTGTGCAGCGTTGTGGACGTAGTCGTACACTGCCTGCGCCTTTTCGTAGTTGCTCATCTTGTCGGTGACGCACTGCTTGAGCGCGGACTTCACAAGCCCGAGATCGTAGTCGCCAAGCCCGGTGGACTTCTGCTTCAGGGTCAGTCCGTTCAGTATAGCTTTGGTGCTGTTGGTCGCAGCGGTCTGGCTGTACTCGCTGTAGACCTTCTTCTTTCCGGAGCCTTTGTACGCCCGCACGCAGTATGTGTAGACCTTGTTGCCCTTTATATCGTAGGAAGCGGACGTCTTACTGCCGCTCTTGATGGTCTTGAGCTTCTTGTAATCGTCTGCGTTGAACCAACTGTTTCCGTAATCGTAATAATACCAGCCGTCGTAGTAATAATAGCCGTCGCCGCTGCTGGCGCCGGTATCGTCGCTCACCTTGACGTACACCTCGTAACCGTCCGCTCCCTTGACCTTATCCCAGGAGAGCTTCGCTTTCTTAGCGGTGGCGCCCAGGTCCAGCTCCGGAGCAGCCATCAGCGTAGTCGCTGACGCGGTCACGGTGTCGATGTACTTCTTCTTGTTCTTCCCGACTTTCTGGAAGAAGCGTATGCGGTACTTGTACTGCGTCATCGACTTGAGGTCCGTCGCCGTATAGGACGCGCATTTCAGATCGTACCTGTCGATATTCTCAACGTCGTCGACGCTGAAATTGTAGCTGTCGCCGGTTGACATGTCGTAGTAGTAATCGCCGTTATAATAGTAGCTAAGCGAGCCGTTCTTCTCGACCGTCACCCACTTGCCGCCGCTGTACTTCTGTACGATGAATCCGTCCGCTTCCCTGCGGCTGTCGATAACTGCCATGAAGTTAATGCTGTTCTGCCGCGGCACCGGAGTCAGCATTCTGGTCTTGAACATCGGCAGCACCGTCTGCGCGGAAAACTCCACGTCACCGACCGCTTCCTCGCCCCAGGTGGTATTTTTATAGAGTACGAGCTGGAATTCATATTCCTCGCCCGGAGTCAGCCCGGTAACGCTGATGTCTATGCCGTAATACCAGCCGTCATAGTCGTACCTGCTGGTTCCCTGGGCTACCTGCTCATCATTCAACCAGTCTTTCCTGAAAAGCGCCCACCTGTCGAACTTTATATCGTTCGTGACCGTCGCGGTGATGGCAAGCGAAGTTTCCTTCGCGTCTATCTTCTCGATATCCGGGACGATGTACGGCTGTACCTCCTCCGTGTCCTCCGGAGGGTACCACCACTCCTCCTCGGTAGGCTGCGATTCCTCGGTGGGCTGGGGGTCCAGCCACGCCCAGGGGTCGGTTATCGGCTCGGGGTCAGGCTCCGGCTCGGGTTCTTCGGCGGTTTCTTCCGCCGGCTCGTAGTACTCGGGATAATAATCCATTATGTACCCGTCTGAATCTTCCACTGCCACTATCTCGTTCGTATCCAGATCGCGGTAAAATATCATATCCGTATCCGGATCCCACTCTGCCTTGCAGTGCGTGATATCGTAGGCTCCCGCCTCAACTGCGGTAGCCGCCGCGCATACCACTGCAAGGAATGCTGCAACTGCCTTTTTCATATTTTCCTCCCACAATATAAACAAAAATGACCAAAACCGTCATTCATTATATCACAAAACTACATTTGTGTCAAGTAAAACGCGCCGTCCGACATAATTCATCAAATGCCCTGTCACGGAGAAAAGTAAACTGCGCCTTGCACAGCGCAGATAAGCATTGAAAAATCCCGCCGGATATGCTATACTTGATACATAAAACCAAAGGAGGAACTCAATATGGGCAGACCTGAAAACATCGAAGTTTTCGAGAACACAATGGACATGTGCCGCACAGAGCCTGAACTCGTTTCCGCGATAAAGGCGGCGAACACCGCGCAGTCGCTTATCCCGGAGTACCAGCCGGTGGAGCTGGAAGCCCCCCGGCGCGGCAGGAAAGCAGACATCATCGTCAGCCGCAAACGCACCCTCGAGGCTGCGGCAGACTACGCCCGCGACGGGAAAAAGGTCTGCGTGCTGAACTTCGCGTCCGCTTCCAATCCGGGCGGCGGAGTGAAGAACGGCTCCTCCGCGCAGGAGGAGGCGCTCTGCCGCTGCTCCACGCTTTACAGCAGCCTTATCCAGAACCAGATGTGGGGAGGCTTCTACGCCCCGCACCGCAGCGCTCACGACCCGCTCCACAACGACGACTGCATCTACACCCCCGGCGTCGTCGCATTCAAGACCGACACCAGTTACCCCAGGGCGCTGCCGAAAGACCAGTGGTACAGCGTGAACGTAGTGACCTGCGCCGCGCCTAACCTCCGAGAAAAGCCAACTAACTCCATGAATTACGATGGGCACGCGGCGGTGAAGATATCCGACGCAGACCTCCGGAAGCTCCACGAAAAGCGCCTGGAGCGTATTCTCTCTGTCGCGGCGCTCGACGGGAACGATGTCGTGATCCTCGGAGCGTTCGGCTGCGGAGCCTTCATGAACCCTCCCGAGGTCGTCGCGCAGGGCATGATCCCCGCGATAGAAAAGTTCCGGGAATATTTCGACACGATAGAGCTTGCGGTTTACTGCTCCCCCAGGGACGACACGAATTTCCGCGTGTTCGACCGCGTGATGAAACTTCTTAAATAACGATCGCTCCCGCAGGACGGCTTTCCTGCGGGAGCTTCGTTATTGTCAGCTTAGTAATATCTCCTGCTCCTGCGCGATGTTCCCGCGGAGGGTGTACACGCATTTCAGGCGTATGCCGTCCTGCTCGGGGACGGCGGTCTTTTCGCAGGAATACACCTCCTGCCCGGAATAGAAGTTCTCCTCGAAATCCGCTTGCTGCCGGGAAAGCTCCGCTATGCAGTCGTCGGCGGAGCGCACCACCTCCCGGCTGACATACCCGGTGAACCTGCCGCGCTTTATTGTCAGCGGGGTTTCCCTGCCGAAAATGCGCACCTCCTCAGTCTGCTCGGTGTAGACCGCGTTTTCCATCGCCGCGCTGCCGAAAAACAGCGGGTACTCGTCGTCGCCGTAAACAAGCCAGCAGTACTCCGCGGTTTCGCCCTGCGGCAGCTGTACAGTTTCCCGGTAGGGCACGAAGAACTCCCGGCTCTCAGTGTACTCGCCGATCACCTCCGCGCTGGCGTGCTTCAGCAGCACGTTGCCAACCGGGTCGGTCACCGTGCCGCTCACGAGAAGCCCTCCTGCAGGCACGCCGCTCCCGGTTTCCGTTACCAGCACCCCGTCCCGGACGATGTGCGAAACCACCTTCGCCGCCCGCGACGCGACCAGGTTGCAGGGCTTATCCGCGTCAACTATCTCCGGCGCTGGAGTTCCCATCTCCACCGCCGCCTCCAGCCGGAACCCAACGCAGGTCACGTCCGTCCACGCCGCCCCCGGGACCTCCAGCATTATGCGCCGCTCCGCAGCAGTCGTGTTCTGCTCAAGGCGGCGGGTGGTACCGCCCTCGCTAAGCCCGCACTCCTCCAGGATAGTCATTATCTGCGCCCTCTGCGACGCAGTCACCGTTCCGGAGCTTACTATCTCGATATCCTGGATACGGCTCCCGTTGAGCGCGGTCAGCATGACGAACGCCAGAAAACCAACATACAACCCCACCCGGCGGCTGTACCTAAGCGCCGTGAAGTACAGCCCCCGGCGCCTTCCCGCGCGGATACGCATTCCGCAGCGCCTTGCCGTGCAGGCGGTTTCCCAGTAGTCCGCCGGGGACACCGCTCCGCTTATCGTACCGTCGCCGAATTTCACGCGCCGCAGCTCCACGCCCCGGCTGATAAGCTCCGTCGCGAAACGCTCCGGGAACGCTCCGTACCCGCTGAAATCAACGCTGCCGAACCGCAGCCCGCGCAGTTTCTCCCTCATGACAACACCTCACAGCCGCAGGAAACTCACAGCCTCGATATCCCCGGTTATCTGCACTCCGAATGCTCCGGCGCTTTCCAGAACCAGCCCGCAGCCCTGCACCCTCATCAGGCGGTCCTCCCCGCCGCAGCGTATTTTCAGCACTATCTCGCCGCAGCTTTCCCGGCTGTCGGTGCAGCTTATCACGCCGGTGCAGTTCTCCGCAGTCAGCCCGCAGCCATCGCGGATTGTCACAGTCGAGTGCTGATACGGTGCCTCTCCCAGCGATGTCAGCGCTTCCCTTATCCCCATTGCCGTACCCTCCCTGCATGTCCTTTTCCGTAGATTCTATGCAGTCACGGCGGATTTTATGTGCGGTCATATTTCAACATTTGTGCAGTATGCCACATTTTCCGTTCAAAGCGTGATTCAGAGTAAAAAAGTTACAAAAAACGCTAAAGTTTAGCTAAAGTCTGACGATATTAAATATAATATAAC
>CAKSHG010000109.1 GCA_934456315.1 uncultured Oscillospiraceae bacterium
CGGTCCATTGTGATCTTCATACGTCCGCCGCCGCTTGCGATCTTGCCGTCAAATGTGCTGTCGTTCAGCTCCTTGAACAGATCCTCGAGCTGCTCGAGGTAGATCTGAGCAGTCTGCGGAGGTACGTCACGGCCGTCCAGCAGAGCGTGTACTCTTACCTTGGAGATACCCTCGGACTTTGCCTTCTTTATCATGTTGAACAGGTGCTTGATGTTGGAATGTACGTTGCCATCGGACAGCAGACCGATGAAATGCATGGTGGAATTCTTGCTCTTTACGTTAGCAACCAGTTCCTTCCATGCGTCGGATTCGTACATCTTGCCGCTCTCGATGCTCTCGTTAACAAGCTTTGCGCCCTGAGAATAGATCTGACCGCAGCCAATTGCATTGTGACCTACCTCGGAGTTACCCATGTCGTCGTCGGAGGGCAGACCTACTGCGTCGCCGTGAGCCTTGAGACGGGTGTTCGGGCAGTTAGCCAGCATCCAATCGAGAGTGGGAGTGTTAGCCTCGCCCACTGCGTCGCCCAAGTGGGTCTTGGAGAAGCCAACGCCGTCCATTACTACTAATAAAATCGGTTTCTTTGCCTTCATAGTTTGTTTCTCCTTACTGTTTTAGAGATGAAAACGGAGCAGCGGTGAGCGCCGCTCCGTGTGTATTTTTCTGCAAGTGCAGTTTAGCCGTTAACTGCTGCGGTGATGATGGTGGTGAAGTCAGCAGCCTTCAGGGAAGCGCCGCCGATAAGACCGCCGTCAACGTTGGTCTTGGAAAGCAGCTCTGCAGCGTTCTTTGCGTTCATGGAACCGCCGTACTGAACTGTGATGGTTTCAGCAACGTCAGCGCCGTAGAGCTTAGCGAGGGTTGCACGGATAAATGCGCAAACTTCCTCTGCCTGGTCAGCGGTAGCGGTCTTGCCGGTGCCGATAGCCCAAACAGGCTCGTAAGCGATAACGCACTTCTTGAGGTCGTCAGCGGAAATGCCGAAGAAATCAAGCTTGATCTGGCGAGCGATAACTTCCTCGGTGATGTTGCACTCGCGCTCCCACAGAAGCTCGCCTACGCATACGATGGGCTTCAGACCAGCAGCGAGGGCAGCCTTTGTTCTCTTGTTAACGGTTTCGTCGGTTTCAGCGAAGTACTGACGGCGCTCGGAGTGACCGAGTACAACGTACTCAACGCCCATCTCTGCCAGCATGTCAGCAGAGATCTCGCCGGTGAACGCGCCGCTCTTCTCGAAGTGGCAGTTCTCTGCGCCGATCTTGATGTTAGTGCCTGCTGTTGCAGCAAGTGCGGTTTCAAGGTTGGTGAAAGGTACGCATGCTACGATCTCAACGTCCTTAACGTCAGCTACCATCGGCTTGAGCTCCTCGAGCAGTGCCTTAGCCTCGGGACGGGTCTTGTTCATCTTCCAGTTGCCGGCGATAATAGCCTTTCTTACATTCTTCTTCATGATTTATTCCTCCTAGTACGGATTTATGTTGTCAGCACAATATAAGGCGGAGTGTTCCCCCGCCTTATAGCGTTGTAAATTACTTGTCCTGGATAGCGTCGATTCCGGGCAGACCCTTGCCTTCGAGGTACTCGAGGGAAGCGCCGCCGCCGGTGGAGATGTGGCTCATCTTGTCAGCGTAGCCGAGGTTGATGGCTGCGGTAGCGGAGTCACCGCCGCCGATGATGGTGGTAGCGTCAGCAGCTGCGAGAGCCTCGCAAACAGCAACAGTACCCTTCTTGAGAACAGGGTTCTCAAATACGCCCATCGGGCCGTTCCATACAACGGTCTTAGCAGACTTAGCAGCCTCTGCGAAGAGCTCCATGGTCTTGGGACCGATATCCAGACCCATCATGTCAGCCGGGATCTTGTCGGAATCAACAACGGAAACCTCGATCGGAGCGTCGATAGGATCAGGGAATGCCTTAGCGATAGTGGTATCAACAGGGAGGAGGAGCTTCTTGCCGAGCTTCTCTGCCTTCTCGATCATCTGCTTGCAGTAGTCGATCTTCTCGTCGTCAACGAGGGAAGTACCTACCTCATAGCCCTTAGCCTTGAGGAAGGTGTAAGCCATACCGCCGCCGATGATGAGGGTGTCGCACTTCTCGAGCAGGTTGGAGATAACGTTCAGCTTATCAGCAACTTTAGCGCCGCCGAGGATAGCAACGAACGGACGAACGGGGTTCTCAACAGCGTTGCCGAGGAACTCGATCTCCTTGTTCATCAGGTAGCCGACAGCGGTTTCCTTAACGAACTTGGTAACGCCAACGGTGGAAGCGTGAGCTCTGTGGGAAGAACCGAAAGCGTCCATTACGAAGATACCATCGGTCAGGTCAGCCAGCTCCTTGCTGAACTCCTCGCCGTTCTTGGTTTCTTCTGCGCCGCGGAAACGAGTGTTCTCGAGAACAACGATCTCGCCGTCCTTCATCTCTGCAACAGCCTTCTTTGCGATATCGCCGGTAACCTTGTCGTCCTTGGCGAAAACTACCTTTGTATTTACAAGCTCAGCCAGTCTGTCAGCGGCAGCCTTCAGGGAGAACTTCTCCTCCGGACCGTTCTTCGGCTTGCCGAGGTGAGAGCAGAGGATAACCTTTGCGCCGTTCTCTACCAGCTTGTTGATGGTGGGGAGAGCTGCGGTGATACGGTTGTCGTTGGTGATCTTGCCGTCCTTCATGGGAACGTTGAAATCAACGCGGACAAGAACCTTCTTGCCCTTGACATTCAGGTCTTCTACGTTCTTCTTGTTCAGTTTGCTCATGGTTATTATTTCCTTTCATAGTGAAATATTGAACATACTACGGTACATTGCATTTATCATGCTAAAATACCCTACAGATATTATTTTACTATATTTCCGTAAAATTTGCAAGCCCTTTTTTATATAATTTCTGCAATTTTCGTGAACTTATTGTGTTCACAATGCTGATTTTAGGGTTTAGACGTCCAGGGAGCCTGCGGCTGTGCGGAGTTTTTGCTCCATCAGCTGCGCGGCAGGGAGCATTTCCACTGCCTTTGCGGACTCACCCGCGCGGAAAAGCTCGGTCATTGTGCAGTAATGCTCAAATAGCCCGTCGAGCGCAAGGTTTCCGGTGGAGCCTTTCATCATGTGGACGCACTCCATCGCCTTTGGCCAGTTCTGTTCCCTGCACAGCTCCGTCAGCCTTTCGATATCGTTGGAGCGGAGATACATCTTCATGCAGGAGAAGTAGAACTCCTTGCTGTTCAGAAACCGCTCCCTTGCGCTCTCCGAGTCAAATCCGAGAGCGTCAAGCTGTCTGAAATCCACCATCGCGCCGCCCTCAGTCTGCCGCGTCGGCGGATTCCTCTCCGTCGTCGGAATCGTCCGAGGTGCTGATATCCGTGGTGAGCCACTCGCTGTTCAGCCGACACAGCAGGCGCGCGTCGATGTACGCCTGCGCTAGTGTCAGTATCGTCTGACCCTGGTAGTTTCCGGCGGGGGTCTGCTCCACAACGAGAGCCACGTCCGGCTTTTCCTCGTCCATGAGGCACAGCGGGAGCATCAGCGACATGGAATTGCGCTTGGGGAAGTACGACGGTATCGCCGTCTTGTAGTTGCGGCTCACGCGCTTCTTCGCAAGCTCAATGGAATCCTTGATTCGGTTCTGTATGCGCATGAAGAGCCTGTCATTGTCGTTCACGATCTCCCGAAGCTGCTCATAGAGCGCACGCTTCCCGTAGCCGTCGGCGGAACGTATGCGCGAAGCAAGTTCCCTTGCCTCGGGGCAGTCGGTGAACTGCTCCTCCAGGAACGCCAGCGGCAGACGGCTGATATTGTCCAGGATTATGTGGTCGAAATCCGTCAGCAGCTGCTTGGTGACGTCGAAGAACAGCTGCTCGCCGCGGTCGAAGTAGACCGGCGGCTGCGGAAGCGGGCTGAAATAATTCACGATCTGCTTGCCGAGGTTACGGTTCGCCGCAGTGCAGAAACCTGCGAATTTCCATTCGGTTTCGCTGCCGGGTTCGTTCGGTATGAAGCACGCGTAGATATCGTCGTAATGCCTGTCGACCAGTCCGGTATTGAAGCACGCGAACTTTCTGTCCGAGGAAATGCACACCTTATTCTCGCGGGTCAGGCGGTAGAATGTATACTTGATGTACTGGATAAGAATGAAATGATCGCTGCGGCGCGCGCCCTCAAAATCCCAGCTCTCGCTGATGGACTTTTCAGCAAGCTCCGACAGGAACGAATTCCAGGAGCCGAGGTACGCGAAATTCTCAAGCTGCTTTCCGGGCTGGACCGGGCGCTGTGAGCCGTCCCGGCTCATGGTGTCGACAAAGCTTAGGAACCACGGTCTGCCCTCGTATGCGGAGGGCTTCAGCGTTAGCTCCACGCTGGTGCCATCGGAGCGCTTCCAGCGGGTCGGGAAGATCATCTTTCCCTCGTAGAAGCGGATATTCCCGCCCTGCTTCGCCTGCTCGAAATCCTCGGAGATATCACCGCGCAGGTCGGGGATCTCGCGGCTTATCCCGGTGCGTTCGAGGAACTGCGCCAGTATCATCAGAGGCTTCGGCGGAAGGTTGCAGAAATCCTCAAGCGCTCCCTCCGGGATCTCGACCGCTTCGGTCGACGCCGGCTGCGCCTGCGCTGACTGCGCCGTGCGGAATGCGGGGCGTATCGAAGCGGGCGGCTCCGCGCGCTGCACGCTGACGCGCGCAGCAGGTCTGCCCGGCTGATACTTGTCGGAATGGCGCAGGGTCACCATGACCTGCGGCACTCCGCCGAGTACGACGTCCTCAAGGTCGAGGTACTCCATCTGCGACAGCAGGTCCTTCATCTTGAAGAATCCGAACCGGCTGCGGTCGATGTTGTTATCCGACAGGAACTTGCTGACCGCCGCCATATGCTGCGGTATGTCAAACGGAAAATTGGAGGTCAGTAGGCGGTATATCTCCGCCTTGTCCTCGCTGCTGACCACTGCCTGCTGTACCGCCGGACGGTGATACGACATCGGCTGAACGCTGCTGTATATCTGCGTTTTCTCGAACGAGAAATACAGACTCTTTCCGCGCGGGCTGATGTTCTTGGTGATGATACCGTTTACGAGGTAGCCGTCCGTGCAGTAGCCGATCGGGAAAATGTACCTGTCGAACAGGAAATCCAGCTTTCCCTCCTCCTTGGCGCGGGCAAAGCTGTCGTAGATCTCCTGCTTCATCTCCTGGACGGTCAGACCGCTTCCAAGCACCTTTGTGAGCGCGTACAGCGACTGCTGCGACATTTCGATGATGTCGTCGTTTAAAATAATGCTCTTGTTGCCGAAAAAGCTGTCTGCGGGGTGACCGTTCTCACCGGAGCCATTCCAGCGTTTTACGATAACGTAGGAATCCTGGTTGTACCTGGGAGTTCCGAAAAGCTCCGGCGCAGCCTCGATAAGTTCGTGGAAATCACTGAACCCGAGCTTTTCCATTGTGTAGCCGTTGGTAGCGAGCCACTCCTCTACCCTGGATATGCGATAAACTCCCTCGTCAGGGAACTGCCTGAAAATGCAGTTGCCCAGTTCTTCTGTCATTTCTTTGCTAAGCATTTTAGTCCTTTCTCAAATCACGCTTCTGCGGTATCCTCCGTGATATCCTCCAGATCCTCAATATAATCGTAATCCTCGTAATAAATGTAGTTCACCATGTCGGCAAGCTCTTCAACGTCCATATCCTGCTGGAACATTCCATCTATCTCAAGGCGGAAGCTGGTCAGCCTGCTTTCAGATACAAAGCTGAAATGCGACACCGGTATCCCCATGTTTTTATATGCGGCTATGACCGTGCGGCATTCCTGCGCAAATTCCCTGGTGCTGGAATATGTTCCGCTGAACTCCACGGAAATATCAACGATATCTCCTGCGGACAGCGTGTCCCATGTCTTTCCCGAGCCGCTGGAAAGGTCAGCCTCAACTGACAGCGTTGAGATATCCACGGTGCGGCACAGCTCCTTGTAGCTCTGCTCGTAGATCCGGGCGGCGATGATCCTGCCGCTCTGCACCTCGCGGATCTGTGTTTCCTCGCGGTTCAGCGACGCTGAAAGTATGCATGACGCAACAACTATCGCGGCGGTTATGCAGATACACGGAACATGTATCCTAAGCCGCTTTCCTGAAACGAACCAGCTTAGCAGCAGCTCCGCTCCCACGAAAACCGCCGCCAGCGGCGCAAGCTTCGCGATGAGAAGATAGTCAGAGCTTCCCGAGATCAGCACGCACAACGTGACGATCCCAAGGAATATCAGCGTCAGCGCCAGACTCACAAGTCCAGCTCCGCTTTTCACGGTGCCCATGGTGAATTTCAGAACATTCCGGCGGGGCGGTTTCTGCTTTCTGACATTCTGCGGGCGTGCTCCGGTCTGCTGAAGCACCTTATCAAGCGCGTCAAGTATCTCCTGGTCGCGGCGCGCAGTTTCCTGCTGCGCAAGCTCCGCCTGTTCAAGGATATCCTCTCCGGAAGCGGGGGTGTCTGTGCTTTCAGGCTCTGCTGCTTCTTCGGTTATCTGCTCCGTGAACTGCGCCGAAAACTGCATTGACGACAGTTCAGGGATCTCGCTTTTCAGTTCCTCTTTTGATTCTTCTTTAGTCGGGACAGCCATTTCGTCCTCCTTTCTGTAAATATAGGGATTCGCTGAATAAATCGTCAGACGCGTGATCATGTTCGTCCGGACGGGTCTATCTTGTTTTATTCAGTTTTTCCCTGCAATTATGCGAAATTTAAAAATATCACACTGATTTAATTATAGCAAAATAAGATTCCTCTGTCAATGGAAATAAGCCCGAAACACTGCGCAATCAGGCGAATGCCGGAACATACAGATATCCCCCTTCCGTAACGAAAGGGGGACGATGTTCATTACAGGGACTTGATGATTGTACCCATCAGACCAGGAACAGCGCTGATGGCGTTGGATTCGTCGGTATCGATGTGCATTGCATCTGCAAACTTGTCGCTGACTCTGATGACAACATCGCCGAGGATCGCGTTTCTGCCCTCTGTGTTGGTCTTTACCCATACGAT
>CAKSHG010000110.1 GCA_934456315.1 uncultured Oscillospiraceae bacterium
ACGCTATCAGCAATACCGCCGAGTGATTTACTCCCCGGCTGTATAATACGCAATACCTGGCGGCAGGGCTATCCCTGTCGCCTTTTGGAGATTTTTCAGGAGGATTTTTAAAATGAAAAAGTACCTTGCGATCATTGCTGTTATATCTGCCCTGGCGCTTTCCGGCTGTGCTGCGAACGTTGCTTCCGGCGTTTCAGAAAGCCAGGGAGTTTCCAGCACGGAGAGCGCTGACAGCGTTTCGGGCGATTCAGTCGTTTCTGACGCTTCACAGGCGGAGCAGGACAGCGCCGCCGAAGCAGTCACAGCGGAGCAGCCGTCTGAAACGGCAGAGTCCGAAGCCGCAGGAACACCGCTCACCGGCGAGGATATCCTGGACGGCAGCTACGAGATAACGGTGGATTCCAGCTCTACGATGTTCAATATCACAAAGTGCACGCTGAACGTATCCAACGGCGAAATGACCGCCGTAATGACCATGCACGGAAAGGGATATCTCTACCTCTACATGGGAAAGGGCGACGACGCTGTTGAATCCGGGTATATCCCGTTCGTTGAGGACACCGACGGCGCTCATACGTTCACCGTCCCGGTGGAGGCGCTGGATACTCCGGTAGACTGCGCTGCATTCAGTAAGAACAAGGAGAAGTGGTACGACCGCACGCTGGTGTTCCATTCCGATAATATCCCGGCGGACTGCTTCGCTGACGGGGTGATGAAAACCGCTGCGTCCCTGGGTATCTCCGACGGCGAGTACACCGTTGACGTAACGCTTTCCGGCGGCTCCGGCAGAGCGACTGTGCAGTCCCCGGCGAAGCTGACTGTTTCCGGGGGAAGCGCGGCTGCGGAGATAGTATGGAGCAGCCCGAATTACGACTACATGCGTATCGGCGAGGAAAAGTTCCTTCCGGTGAACTCCGAGGGAAATTCCACGTTCGTTATCCCTGTTTCCTGCTTCGACCGCGAAACAACGGTTTACGCGGACACCATCGCAATGAGCGAGCCGCATGAGATAGAATACGTTCTGGTATTCGATTCTGCGTCGGTGAAGTGATGGCGAAACTGCGGAGGACTGCCGCGCTGCTTGCGGCGGTATTGATGTTTGCGGGCTGTTCCGCTCCGGTCCGGCAGGACAGCGGAGAAGTCCTGGGAAGCGTCCTGCCCGAAGCGGTCGGGAGCATGGAGCTGAAATATGCGGAGCAGTTTTCAGTGGATTACCTTGCGGACGGCTCTGCGCTAGCGGAGGTCGCCGACGGACGGCGGTACCTGATACTTCCCGGGGGCGGGGAGGCTCCGGAGCAGCTCCCGGAGGACATAACCGTGATAAGCCAGCCGGAGAACATCTACCTTGCTTCGTCGTCTGCGATGGATCTTTTCATCAGCCTTGACGGCGTTGACCGGATATTCGCGACGTCCACCCAGGAGAGCGGCTGGAAGCTCCCGGAGATAGCGCAGGCGATGGCGGACGAGGATATCCTCTACGCCGGAAAGTATTCCGCGCCGGATATCGAACTGCTGATGTCCGAGGGCTGCGACCTTGCAATCGAAAACATGATGATCTACCACAGCCCGAAAACTGCGGAGCAGATAGAGAAGTGCGGTATCCCGGTGCTCATCGAGCGCTCCAGCAGCGAGTCCCACCCGTTGGGGCGGCTGGAATGGATAAGGCTGTACGGGCTGATACTGGGCAGGCCGGAGGAAGCGGAGCAGTTTTTCAGCGAGAAATGCGAGCTTTTTGACCAGGTCGCGTCACAGGAGGATACGGGCCGCAAGGCGGCGTTTTTCTACATTTCGTCCAACGGCTATGCGGTGGTGAGAAAGCCCGGGGACTACATCTCGAAAATGATAGGGGCAGCCGGCGGGGAGTACGTTTTCACTGCGGACAACCTCAAGGTGGACGAAAATGCGCTGTCCTCGGCGAATATCCAGTTCGAGTCGTTCTACGCGCTCGCGAAGGACGTTGACGTCCTCATCTACAACGGAACGGTGGACGGCGGCGTAGAAACGCTGGAGCAGCTTTCCGCAAAGAATCCGCTGCTCGCCGATTTCAGGGCGTTCCAGAACGGGAACGTCTGGTGCGCCAACTCGAATATATTCCAGCTGACTTCCTCGGCCGCAGAAATGACCGAGGAACTCCACCGGATATTCACCGGAGGCGGCGGGGAATTCGAATTCTTCTACAAGCTGACCTGATTCATCTGACGGAAAGGAGCGCAGGATGAACGCAAACAGCAGGAAAACACGATATGCCGTATGCTATGCGGCGCTTGCGGTGCTTACCATACTGCTCGGGATAGCCGGGATATGCTTCGGCAGCGTCAGGATCACCGCGCCGGAGATAATTTCGGCGATATTCGGCGGGGAGAGATCCACCGCGTCGGATATTATCCTGATAAGCAGACTGCCCCGGGTCATTGCTGCGATAGTTCTCGGCGGCGCGCTCGCCGTGTCGGGGTATCTGCTTCAGACGTTCTTTGCGAATCCCATCGCGGGACCGTTCGTACTGGGCATCTCCTCCGGCGCAAAGCTAACCGTGGCGCTGACGATGATAGTGTTCCTGGGCAACGGAATGGTGCTGAATTCCGCAGGGCTGATAATCGCGGCGTTTGCGGGGTCGCTGCTTTCGCTGGGGCTTGTCATTCCGGTTTCCGGCAGGGCGCAGAAGAACTACATGCTGATAGTCTGCGGTATCATGATAGGCTACATCTGCTCCGCGATAACCGAATTCGTCGTGACTTTCGCGGACGATTCCAACATCGTGAATCTGCACAACTGGTCGATGGGCAGCTTCTCCGGAATAGGAATGAACGAGGCGGGCGTGATGTCCGTTGTGGTATTCGCGGCGATGATACCCACGTTCCTGCTGTCGAAGCAGATAGGCGCGTACCAGCTCGGCGAGGCTTACGCGCGCAATTCCGGCGTGAATATACGCGGATTCCGGCTCGCGGTGATACTGCTGTCCAGCCTGCTTTCCGCGTGCGTCACGGCGTTCGCCGGACCGGTGTCGTTCGTCGGGATAGCCGTTCCGCATATCGTGAAAAAGATGTTCGGCACGGCGAACCCTCGGGTGGTCATTCCGGCGGCATTCCTTGGCGGAGCGTGCTTCTGCCTGCTGTGCGACCTCATCGCGAGGACGGTGTTTGCGCCGACGGAGCTTAGCATAGGCTCGGTAACGGCGGTGCTGGGCGCTCCGGTGGTCATCGGGATAATGATGAGCCGGAAGAAGTGAACGGAGGTGCGCGATGGACTGCGGGATACTAAGAACTGATTCACTTTCGGCGGGCTACGGCAGGAAAGTGGTGCTAAGCGGCATAGAAATAACCGCGGAGCGCGGCAGGATAACCACGCTGATAGGTCCGAACGGCTGCGGGAAATCCACGCTGCTGCGCACTGCGGCGAAGCAGCTGCCGCAGCTCTCGGGAACGGTTTTCCTGGACGGAAAGAGCCTTGCGGACACCGGCGCGAACGAGCTTGCGAGAAAGCTCTCCATACTGCTGACGGAGCGCATATCTCCGGAGCTGATGACCTGCCGCGACGTGGTGGAATCCGGGCGGTACCCCTACACAGGTACGCTCGGGATACTTTCCGCAACGGACAGGGCGGCGGTGGACGAGGCGATGGAGCTTACCTCCACGGCGGAGCTTTCCGGAATGGATTTCGGGAAGATAAGCGACGGTCAGCGGCAGCGGGTAATGCTTGCAAGGGCGATAAGTCAGCAGCCGGAGCTGCTGATACTTGACGAGCCGACTTCCTACCTCGATATCCGGCACAAGCTGGAGCTGCTGAACACGCTGAAGAAGCTCGTCCGCGAGAAGAACATCGCGGTGCTGATGTCGCTTCATGAGCTTGACCTTGCGGAGCGCGTGTCCGACAGGATAGTGTGCATTGACGGCGGGAAAGTCGGCAGGGTCGGCACTCCCGAGGAGATATTTTCCGGCGGGTATATCAGCGGGCTGTACGGGATAGAGCGGGACTGCTTCTGCGAGAGCAGCGGCTGCGCGGAGCTGGAAAAGCCCTCCGGCGAGCCGAGGGTGTTCGTGATATCCGGCGGCGGGAGCAGCAGCGGAATTTTCCGCAGGCTCCAGCGGGAGGGCGTGCCGTTTGCGGCGGGAATGCTCCCCGTGAACGACATCGACCTGCCTGTCGCGAAGGCGCTGGCAGCGGAGGTCGTGACCTGTCCGGCGTTCGGAAACGCACCAGGATCCGCATTGCAGCGCGGAATGGAGCTTATCGGAGCCTGCAATCGCGTCATCTGCTGCCCGGACAGCTGCGGTGAGCATGACAACGGGAATTCGGCGCTGCTGGAGTACGCCCGGAAGCAGGGAAAGTGCTGAATCATTTTCAGGTGTAATTTTGGTGAAAAAATTTCTGTTATTCTTGACTTTTTTCGCCAAACGTATTATAATCTAGGTTAACAGGGGTTTATCACTCTGTAAAAGATATAGGAGGACAACAACATGAAAAACATCTTCAAAAACGAAAAGTTCTGGCTGGTAGCAGCAGGCGCGGCAGGCGTTATCGTCGGCAAGAAGGTAATCACCGCCAAGAAAACAAGACAGCTCGCAGTTACAGGCCTTGCAAAGGGAATGAAGCTCACCAGCGACGCTAAGGCAGCTTTCCAGAGCATGAAGGACGAGGCGCAGGACCTCTGCTATGAGGCAAAGGAGCAGGCAGGGCTTGCTGACGCCGCTGGGCTTGCTGACAAGAATGAGGAAAGTGCAGACTAATGCGCTACAAAATCATATCGGATAATCCCGGGCGTATCAGAGTGCGCTTCGGGGGTTATGCATTTGATAAAGCTCTCGAAAGCCGTATCCGAGAGTTAACCGAGGCTAACTCTTTTGTGCTGTCCGCAGAGGTGCACTATGCGAACGGCGGTCTGCTTATCTACTACAAGAAGAACTGCCGAAGCGAGGTCATCAGCTTTATAAACGGGCTTGATTTCCGCGGGCTTGTTCCCATTCCGGAGGACGCTGCGACAAGGGAGATAGACGACAATTTCAAGAGCGGGCTGACAAAGCTGATAGTCAAGCACTATGTCAAGAAGCTGCTTCTGCCCGCGCCGATACGCACGGTGCTGACGGTTTACAACAGCGCGAAGTACATACTGAAGGGTCTGTCCGAGCTTGGAAACGGCAGACTGACCGTAGAGGTACTGGACGCTGCGTCGATCACGGCATGCCTTGCGCAGCGCAACTTCAAGACTGCGTCGACTATCATGCTCATGCTTTCCGTTTCGTCGCTGCTCGAGGACTACACCCACGCCCGGACAAAGGCGGTGCTTACCTCCAGTCTTGCCGTCAAGGCGGACAAGGTATGGCTGGCGAACGGCAGCGAGGACGTGCTTATCCCGATAGGGGAACTGAACGTCGGCGACCGGATACGCGTCAGAACAGGCAGCGTTATCCCGGTAGACGGCGAGATAACCGAGGGCGAGGCGTACATCAACGAGTCCTCGATGACCGGCGAGCCGCTTGCGGTGATGAAATCCGCAGGCGATACGGTATTTGCCGGGACGGTGATCGAGGAGGGCTCCGTTGTCGTAAGGGTACGGGCGGTAAGCTCCGACACCAAGATACAGAAGATAATCGAGCTCATCGACAGCTCCGAGAATCTCAAGGCGGGGATACAGAGCCGCGCCGAGAGGCTTGCGGACAGCATTGTTCCGTTCAGCTTCCTGGGATTCGGGCTGACGCTGCTGTTCACGCGGAATATCACCCGGGCGGTTTCGCTGCTGATGGTTGACTATTCCTGCGCGATAAAGCTTTCCGCGCCTATCGCGGTTATTTCCGCGCTGCGTGAAGCCGCCGACCGCAACATCACGGTCAAGGGCGGAAAGTACCTTGAGGCTTTCGCCGCAGCGGACACCATCGTTTTCGACAAGACTGGCACGCTGACCAACGCGGAGCCGGTTCTCGACAAGGTTATCCCGTTCGGCAGATACTCCGAGGAGGAGGTCCTCCGGACAGCCGCGTGCATCGAGGAGCATTTCCCGCACAGCATGGCAAGGGCGATAGTAAAGGGCGCCGAAAAGCGCGGCGTAGTCCACGCGGAGGAACATGCCGAGGTAAACTACATCGTTGCCCACGGGATCGCGACTACGCTTCATGGAGAGCGCGCTGTCATCGGCAGCCGTCATTTCGTCTGCGAGGACGAGGGAGTCGTGATCTCCGACGAGCAGCAGTCAAGGATAGACGAGAATTCCGGGGCTTCCTCGGTCATCTATCTTGCCGTAGGAGGGGAGCTTGCAGGCGTGCTCTGCATCAACGACCCGCCGCGTGCGGAGGCTGCTCATGCGGTTGCGCTGATGAAGAAATGCGGCATAGAGAATGTCGTTATGCTTACCGGCGACAGTCGCGCCGCCGCGGAGAAGATCGCGCAGCAGCTCGGCATAACCGAGGTACACGCGCAGGTGCTCCCGGAGGACAAGCACAGCCATGTCGAGCGGCTGAAGGAACAGGGACGCTGCGTGATAATGGTGGGCGATGGTATCAACGACGCTCCCGCGCTGGCTGCGGCTGACGTTTCGGTCGCAATGAGCGACGCGTCCGATATCGCAAAGGAAACTGCGGATATCACGCTGAGGGGTGCCGACCTCACCGAGCTTGCGGTCCTGCGTAAGCTAAGCGAGCAGCTCATGGAGAGGATTAATTCAAATTACCGGTTTATCCTCACATTCAATACGGCGCTTCTTGCGCTGGGATTCGTCGGCGTCATAACGCCGTCGCTGTCAGCGCTTCTGCATAACGGCTCTACCATCGCTATATGCGTAAAGAGTATGACGCCGCTGCTGAAATCCGGCGACGCGCTGTGATAATGCATATGGGATCCCGGGCAGTTTTGCCCGGGATTTCAGTTTATCGAAAAAGTATCTTTTTGCCCGCGGAGCGGGCTTTTGAAATATGTTTTTTGCCACGGGTTTCCCGGGGCAAAAAACACTTCTATCCGCGCAAGTGCCAAGGCTTCGCTGGCGACGACCT